>JAZNCT010000098.1:0-10848 GCA_045587665.1 Eubacteriales bacterium | reverse complement strand
AAGCTTAGCAAAAAGAAAGCGCCGCAAAGAGCTTTCGCCACTGCGGTGGCGACCACCGCTACGCACGGTGGATCGGCGCAAGCTTTTGAAAAAGCTTGACCAAAACTTGATCTACTTTTGTGCATCACAACCCGTCAAATTACTGTTATAAAAACAATAAGCGTCTGAGACGAATGTCTCAGACGCTTATTTTATCTTATGCTGACTTCACCCGAAAACAGTGTTTCTTTTTCTCCGCTTTGATATCTCACTATAAGCGCGAAGCTATCGTCGATATCCTCGGCAAAAGCCTGTGGAAAAGCATTTGGAGTCTCTGCAAAAACCTCTCTCGGGTCTTTTCCACCTGCAATGGCACTCTTGAGCACACGAACATCTCGTCTCAATGTTTCACAGTATTTTCGATATTCATAAACATATGGCGCTATCGCTTCTCTGCCTTTCAAAAGTGCCTCATACACCCCGTCAATCTCTTTGGCAAGTGCCAACAGCAAACTCATTTTATCATAGCTTTCAGAGGTAAGCATCGAAACAGATGAAGCGATCTTCAAAAGCTCCGCATCAAAGTCCTCTGCCCTCTGATTCAGATTTATCCCAATGCCAATTATAAGTTTTTTAACCATGCCGCCGTCAAGGAGCGTTTCCGCAAGAATACCGCATATCTTTTTTCCAGACAAGACAATGTCGTTTGTCCATTTTATGCTTGGCGAAACTCCGCACACCTGCTCAATAGCTTCTCTCACAGCAACAGCACACATTCCTGTGAGCGGCAGAAGTTCTTCGGGAGAGATGTGAGGCTCATAGCAAAAGGAAACATAAACTCCCCCCTCAGCCGAAGTAAAGCTGCGCCCCATTCTGCCGTGACCTGCGCTCTGCTTCAGAGCAAGTACCACATTTCCGTGTCTCACTTCATCTCTTTTACAGTGTTCATTTGTAGATGGCAGGGAGTTGTAGGCAAGCAATCGGCTAAGCAGAGCTTCCCTCTTCATGTCAGAAGTTTGAGCCATTCCAACCCCAGTGTTCGGATTCTTCATATCTCACATATATTCTGTCAGAGGGAATATTCAGTTCCTTTTCATAAAGCTCGCATATCTTCTCTGTAAAAAGATCGTAGCTTTCATCCTTTGCAGAGCCGAAGATGCAGACCTCAACATAAGCGCAGTCACCGCTGCTGTCACCTCTGAAATACATCGGTGTATTCTCGGAAAAAGCAAGCATAAGCCACTGTTCGCTTTTGCCGGGGAAAATTTCAATAAGCTTTCCAAGCTCCTTTTTTATGAGTTCTCTTTCATTTTCTGTTATTCTTTTGGTTGTTACTGTGTTAATAAACGGCATTTCTAATCTCCTTAATTTCCTTCTCCCAGCAGTAAAAATCTGCGTGCATCCTCTGAACCTGCAAGTGCAGCCTCTCTGATAAGCCTTTGGCCTCTTTTTTTATTTATGCGGCAGCCTATGCCCTCGATATTGAACAGCCCCAGCAAATATTTTGCATCTCTTACAGTCTCTCCGTAAACATCGTTTTCATCATTGCAAGAGGCAGCCATTGAGAGCCAGCGGTGAGCGTCTATGTGACTTTCTATAACAGCGCGACAACGTTCCTCTTCAATTCGATTTTGTTCCTCTTCGTCAATATTACCGCCAAGAGCAGAATAATCATATCTGCTTTCCGCCCTGTGAAAGGGTATCCGGCATATATTACTGCATACAGGATTGCCTGCGTAACCCATAGAAAACGCAGTTGCAAGATATAGCTGAGCCTCGGGACATCCACCGTTTGCGCTAAGCTCCATATAGTGTATGGCTTTTGCGATATTGCGCTTCACGCCAAGACCGTTCATGGTCATAACCGCAAGATTATAGGCGGCATCTCCCCCTTCAAGATAAACGGCAACAGCATAAAAATCAGCCGCCTTTTCAAGATCAAGTTCAACTCCAATGCCAAATTGATGCAGATATCCCATATTAAACATTGCGTCAAGGTCTCCGCCAAAAGCAAGGGAGCGATAAAGCTCCGCCGCCTTTTCATATTCACCTTTGGCAAAAAGTGCATTTGCCGAAATGAGTTCGTTCATATAAAAATCCTTTCGCCGCGCTGCGGCGTTTTTTATCTATAATATTTTATCACAAGGCAGGCTAAGTGTCAAGATTTGCGTGATTTTTTACCTTTGAAATTCATAATTATATAAAAAAGCAAATCGGAGGAAAATATGGTTTATGAAAATATAAAGATCAAAAGCAGAAATAATGCGGATATGGGGCTGAGCTCTGAGCAGGTGAACGAATCAAGAAAAAAATACGGTGAAAACAGGCTGACAGCCGTCAAGAGACGATCGTTTTTGCGGCAATTTGCATCAAACCTTGGCGACCCTGTTATAAGAATACTGCTGGGCGCACTGGTTTTAAACCTTCTCTTTTTATTCAAAGGCGGAGATATCTATGAAACGGTTGGAATAGGAATATCCGTTTTTCTTGCAACCTTTATCTCCACTCTGTCGGAATACAAAAGTGAAACCGCCTTTTCTAAGCTAAGCCAGGCCAGCAAAGAGCTTTTTTGCCATGTGAGAAGAGACGGCTGTATCAGGAAGATTCCAACAGAAGAGATAGTTGTGGGAGATATAATAATACTCAGTGCCGGTGAAAAGATTCCTGCCGACTGCATACTGCTTTCGGGTTCTATGGCGGTTGATCAATCTGCTATGACAGGTGAGAGCAGAGAGGTGCAAAAAACTCCCTGTTGCGGAAAGGAAGCTGCCGCCGCGCTTGACCCATCTCTTTCATATGCTCTGCTGGGAGGATGCAATATAGTATGGGGTGAAGGAGAGGCAAAAGTTGCCTATGTGGGAGACTCGACCTTTATCGGCGGCATATCAACCGAGATACAGCAAAGCACAAGAGAAAGCCCCCTCAGACTCAGGCTCACTCGGCTGGCCTCAACCATAAGTCGTTTAGGCTATATAGCCGCAATTCTGGTTGCAGTTGCCTATCTTATAAACAGCTTTATTCTTGACAGTGGCTTTCACAGCGCCCTCATTTCCATGAAGCTTTCCGACGCAGGATATATCTTTTCAAAGCTCCTGCACGCCTTTACACTTGGTCTTACCGTTATAGTTGTTGCAGTCCCCGAAGGATTGCCAATGATGATAGCCGTTGTTCTTTCGGCAAACATAAAAAAAATGATAAAGGATAACGTTCTTGTGAGAAAGCCGGCAGGAATTGAGGCGGCAGGAAGCATGAATATACTTTTCACTGACAAAACGGGAACTCTCACCGAAGGGAAGCTTTCGGTTAAAGAATATATCCTTGGAGACGGAAGTGCTTTTTTTGCCGACAAATCTGCAAAAAAAGAAAAAATTGCCGAGCTTTTTGCCCTGTCGGGTATCTTTAACACCTCATCAAAGCTTGACGAAGAAAAAAAAGCCATTGGCGGAAATATGACCGACAGGGCACTTTTAAGCGCGGCCGCTTCGTTTGCCGACCGATTCTTGAAAATAAAAACTGAATGGAAGATCCCCTTTGACAGCGAAAAAAAGTTTTCTGCCGCAAAGCTTTGCGGTGCACAAAACAAGATACTTATCAAAGGCGCGCCTGAAAAACTGATTCCTTATATAAAACAATGCTATGATAAAAACGGAGATATACGTCCGTTTAACGCTGTTAGATTTGAAAAGAAGATATCACAGCTGACAAGCAGCGGGGGGAGAGTTGTACTTGCCGCCGAAAGCGACAGTTTCCCCGGCAGAGATATGAATTTGACGCTGATAGGGGCGATACACCTTTCAGACAGGATCCGCAAAGAGGCCGCCGCCTCGGTCGCTCGCCTCAGAGGTGCAGGAATACAGGTCGTTATGGTTACAGGAGACAACATCGAAACAGCTCGCAGTATTGCGGGCGAATGTGGAATTCTGGGCGGATGCGTTGACCTGTGTATAACAGGGGCGGAGCTTTCACGCCTTTGCGATATCAAGCTAAGGGAGCTTCTGCCAAGGATAGGGGTTGTTGCCAGAGCCCTGCCTTCAGACAAAAGCAGACTTATAAGAATTGCGCAGGAAGCGGAGCTTGTGGTTGGCATGACGGGAGACGGAATAAACGATGCCCCCGCCCTTCGCCGTGCAGACATCGGCTTTGCTATGGGAAGCGGAAACGATGTTGCAAAGGAAGCAGGAGATATCATAATCCTTGATAACAATCTTTCTTCTATCGCTCACGCCGTTTTATATGGACGCAGTATTTTTAAAAACATAAGAAAGTTTATAACCCTTCAACTAACTATGAATTTTTCGGCAGTGGGAGTATCCATGATAGGACCTTTTATAGGTTTTGACGCTCCCGTGACGGTTATTCAAATGCTTTGGATAAATATCATTATGGATACCCTCGGTGGTCTTGCATTTGCAGGAGAAGCCCCACGCGAAGAATATATGTCCGAAGCTCCCAAAAAACGGGATGAGCCCATACTGAACAGATATATGGCAGGCGAAATGATAACAATGGGTCTGTTCACCTTAACGCTTTGCCTCGCATCTCTTAAAATACCTGCAATAACATCGTTTTTCAGATACGATGAAAGCAATATCTGCCTTTTGACAGCCTTTTTTGCTCTTTTCATCTTTTCCGCGGTCTTCAACTGCTTTTGCGCAAGGACCGACAGCCTAAATCTGTTCAGTGGCCTTTCAAAAAACAAGGTGTTTATTGCAATTATGATTTCCATTGCTACACTGCAAACAGTTTTTGTATATCTTGGTGGCAGTGTTCTGCGCACTGTACCGCTTACCCCCTCGGAGCTGAGGGCCGTTATCTGCCTTGCTATGCTTGTGTTCCCCGTGGATTTTTTGAGAAAAGCTTTTTTACGCTTTATAGGCTCAAAGAATATTTCATACTGAAAACAGAAAAAATATTTCATTTTTACTTGCTTTTTTCCGTTATTGCGATTGTGAAAAATTAAATAATTAAATGCAGGATGTTCCTTGCACCGATTGATAAAGCTGCATTTTTGCATTATACTTGACATAGCGAAACAGCAAGGAAAGCTATGATAATGAAAAACAGCACTCTTTATATTCTTGTGGCACCGTTTTCAGAAAACTCATATTGGTGGATAAACATAAAGCGTGGCGTAAATATTGAAGGCAAGCTGTCGCTTGATAAATTTGAATACAGAATACTGTTTCTTAAATAAACAATAATTTATGGGGCTGTGATAAATTACTGTTTAATAAAATAAGTGCTGAGTCTCATACTCAGCACTTATTTTATTTAGTTATAGCTGAAGATTATGTCGTTGCCTGCGCCGATTCCGGTGAGAACTATTTCTCCGCTATGTCATAGATCACAGTGGCAGAAGCATCTATGCCAAAGGTGAGCACTCCGCTCTCATCAAAAGTCCATTTTATATGGGTAACTTTTTTGCTCTCATTGACAGCATAGCCCGAGACTTCTGCTGACGCAAAGGCAGAAAAAGGGGAGACAGGCCGCGGGGAGCGGTATTGCCACACATAGCCTTTCTGTAATACCATGTCGCAGCAATTCCTTGGGCTTCCGAAGATCTATCGCACCCGAGCCTTGAAAAACATCAGCATATTTGCAAAGATCTTTCATAAGAATCTTATCCTGGTTATCCGAATTGATGATCATTATCATATCCGTTTTGGGATCATACACAGCAAACTGACAGCCCATTCGGTTAAGAAGAAATCCGCCGTTAAAACAGCCCCAGATCTGATATCCGAATCCAAAGGAATCATTATCCACAAGGGGTGATGCTTCAGCCTCCATAAAGGAGCAGCTGACATACTGAACACCTTCCCACTCGCCTATGTTTTAAACACGCTTATACGCCTTGACAATTTCGCAGACATATTGACGGTGATAGTCTTTTGTTGGGTAGTTTGAAAGAAGCGATTTATCCAAAAAACACTCTTCCATTATGTCCGAAGCATAGAGCTTTCTGCAAACAAGCGCCAGCTTTGCTTCTTCAAATATAATACTTTTGCCTTCTTCAACTTCTATGGGTGTAAGACCGCACTCGTTTATCTTGTTGCAGTCACGGCCGCTATGGGTACCGCAAAAGCGAAGCACCTCTCTTTTGTCCTCATCAAAAAAGCACATAGTCATATATTCATTTGCTTCTGTAAAGCCATATGTGTGCCGCTGAGGGCGGATATACGCAATGCAAACCGGCTTATTCCACAAAACACCAAGACAGCCCCAGCTTGCGGTCATGGTGTTGCACCCGTTATTTATGTTGCCTGCGCTTATGAGCATCCAGTCTTTTCCGATCAGCTTCGCCGCACTTTCAAATTCTTCTGCAGATATTTCTTTGAATACTTTCATATACTACCTCTTTTCCATTTTTTTTAAGTATATGCTTTTTTTCTTATGGTATCACAAAAACTATGCTATGTCAACAAAAAATTTCCATTTGTTTATTATAACAATCAAAAATCCATTCTACCTATTTAATATTTTATCTCCAAACATTCTCTATTGACATATCGACGTTTTTTTGTTATAATCTATCTTGGGTTTTGATTTACCCTGAAAGGGCGTGTGATATGTGAACGTGTTTCAAAACATTATCGGAAATGAGGAGCTTTGCGCCCGACTCGCGCTCAATATAAGAGAAAATTCTCTATCTCATGCCTATATAATAGAAGGTCCCGACGGGTGTGGCAAGCATACCCTTGCAAGAGAACTTGCCGCCGCACTTGGATGTGAAAACCGCGGGGACTCAGCAGCTCCCCTTCCCTGTGGCGTTTGCAAAAGCTGCAGAATGATTTTGGGCGAAAAATCTGCCGATGTTATTACGGTTCGCAGAGAAGCCGGAAAGGCTCAGCTTGGTGTTGATATCATAAGAGATCTCAAAAATGATGTGAGGCTTTTGCCAAACGATCTTGACATCAAGGTGTATATCATAGAGGATGCTCACACAATGAATATTCAGGCTCAAAACGCATTTCTTCTTACCCTTGAAGAGCCCCCTGCCTTTGTTGTGTTTTTTCTGCTTTGCACATCTTCCGCCCTATTGCTTGAAACCATAAAAAGCAGAGCTCAAACACTTCGTCTCCGCCCCCTTAGTGACCGTCTGCTCCGAGAAGAACTGATAAAAAGGAATGATGAAGCATCAGAACTCTACAGATCTTCAAAAAGTGAATTTGAAGAGATTATCAAGCTCTCCGGCGGATGTATGGGTCGTTCTCTTCAGCTTCTGGACATAAATAAAAGAACCCCAAAGCTTGCGGCAAGACATTTGGTCAAGGATTTTATATATGCACTCTCTATGCGAAAAAGCGGCAGAAGGTCGATAGATCTTATCAACTCTTTTTCAAAAAATCGAGAGGAACTTGGTGCGGAGCTTTCAGATATACAAAATGCTGCAAGAGATCTATTGGCAGTGAAAAAGTGTGAGGGCGCGCCTCTTTGCTTTTTCACAAGCGAAGATGAGGCGGCAGAAATTTCATTTAAATTTAAGACCGCCGATCTTGTTTCACTTATAGAATCGGCAGATGCGGCAAGATCAAGGCTTGCGGCAAACTCAAATATCCGACTGACGGTTTATTCTTTTGCAATAGATTGCAAGCTTCTTTAAAAAACAACTCTATATATGGAGATATAATATGAATAACAACGAAAACATTACACCAAAGCAATCCGGAAATGCTGAACAGCGCAAAGGCAGAGGGCAAGGTGGCAGACGTGCTCACTATCGCAAGGGCGGAAACAACTACAACCGCCAAAACGAGAAAAAGGATCCTGTAAAGCCACTCAATGCTTCAGAAACCGGCGAAGCTTTATTTGAAAGCGAAATCAACGAAGAGAGCTTATCCTCTGATATGACTCAAAGCACCGAATATTCCATTACTGTAGATTTGTCGGACGATGACGATACAATTATCGAAGAAGCTCCGGCTGAAGATCCTTCACCAAAGGTTGAGGTCATCGGCATCAGATTTAAAAAGGCGGGTAAGGTCTATTATTTTGCCCCCGGTGATTTCAAGCTGAGAACTGGCGATGCTGCAATAGTTGAAACAGCAAGGGGACACGAGCTGGGTGATGTTGCCTGTGGTAATCGAATGGTTAGAGAAAACGATATTGTTCAGCCACTGCGCCCTGTCATCAGGATTGCAACAAAAGAGGATATCGCCCACGGAGAGGAAAATAAGAAAAAGGAAAACGAAGCCTTTTCGGTTTGCCTTAAAAAAATTGAAGAGCACGGACTTGACATGAAGCTTGTAGATGTTGAATATACTTTTGATAACAGCAAACTTCTTTTCTATTTCACAAGTGCCGGCAGAGTTGACTTCAGAGAGCTTGTAAAGGATCTTGCCTCTGTGTTCCGCACAAGAATTGAGCTTCGTCAGATCGGCATCAGGGATGAAGCAAAGCTTATGGGCGGACTTGGCGTTTGCGGCAGACCGCTCTGCTGTGCCAGCTTCCTTTCCGATTTTGTTCAGGTCTCCATTAAAATGGCAAAAGAACAAAACCTTTCGCTCAATTCAACTAAAATATCCGGTTCCTGCGGCAGACTTATGTGCTGTCTCAGATATGAACACGAAACCTACGAGGCAGAGATAAAACTCACTCCCCCGGTAGACTCTATTGTTAAAACAGAGGACGGAATTGGCAAGGTGGTTGAGATAAATCCTCTCGCCGGAATTGTAAAGGTCAAGCTCGACGACAAAAATGATATGTCTCCAAAATTCTATCACCGCGATAACGTAAAGGTGATCAAGGCATCAAAACGTTCATCTTCTGAAAACGATGAAGAGCCTGACAGCGAAGAATAATTCCTAAAATAGCTCATTATTTGCTTTTTTTCACTGTTTTTTTCAATTTTGCTTCTACTTTTTTCGCAAAAAATATTGCTTTTTGCGTTAAATGTGGTAAAATATTAGTATAACATTTAGATTCGGAGGTGTAAACGATATGGCTTATAAGATCAATGCTGATGAATGTCTCGGCTGTGGTGCTTGCGCTGGTGCTTGCCCCGTTGAGGCTATTTCCGAAAAGGACGGCAAGTTTGAAATCGACGCTGATACCTGCATCGATTGCGGCTCTTGCGCAGGCAGCTGCCCTGCTGAGGCTATCAAGGAAGCTTGATTCGGTACATAAGGAATACAGAGCGGAGCAGGCAGACGCCTGCTCTGCTTTGCTTAAAGGATGACATAAATGGAAGATAACTTTATTTTAGACGGTGAAAGAATTGACACCGTTAACAAAAATATACGCCTTATTCAAAAGAAAAACGGGCTGACATTTGGCACAGATGCCTATCTCTTATCTGCCTTTATCCGCCCCTCTAAATATCAAAAGGCAGCCGAGCTTGGCAGCGGCACCGGCATAATTTCTCTTTTGCTTGCTGCATCTGATAAGCTGAGCAAAATATACGCTATGGAAATTCAAAAAGAATTTGCCGAGCTGTGCCAAAGAAATATTATGTTGAATGGACTCTGCGAAAAAGTGGTTTCTGTATGTGCCGATGTTCGCCACTTACGCCCCGAGGAGTTTAACGGAGAATTTGACATTGTTTTTTCTAATCCACCATACATGAAATCCAATAGCGGCAAACGCAACGAACATGATGAAAAATTTATAGCAAGGCATGAGGTTTGCGGTGATATTAGGGATTTTTGCGTCTCGGCATCAACACTTCTAAAATTCGGTGGTTCTTTTTATTGTGTCTACCGCCCTGACAGAATGGCAGATCTTTTTGCCGCAATGCGCCAGAATAAACTGGAGCCAAAGCGTATGATATTTGTCCACGCAGATAGCGACACCCCACCATCTATGCTGCTTGTAGAGGCAAAAAAAGGCGGGGCTTGCGGGCTGGACATTCTTCCACCTTTATTTCTACACAAGCCTACGGGCGATAAGAGCGGAAAGCGTGAGCTAACCGCCAAGGCACAGAAAGTATACGATTCATGCTCATTTGAGCATTTTGGAAAGGGCTAATATGCAGGATACAAAAAGACTTCTCAGCTATGTGAGAAGAGGAGTAGACGATTATCAGATGATCGAAGAAGGCGACAGGATCGCAGTTGGTGTTTCGGCAGGAAAGGATTCCCTTACTCTTCTTTGCGCCATGGCTTATCTGCGCCGCTTTTACCCAATCAAATTTGAGCTTGTTGCAATTACTATTGATATGGGATTTGAGGGTGGAACAGACCTTCATGAAATAGAAAAGCTTTGCCGTGAGCTTGATGTTGAATATCATATCGTTCCCTCACAAATAGCAAAAATAATTTTTGATGTGAGAAAAGAAAAAAGCCCCTGTTCCCTTTGTGCAAAAATGCGACGGGGTGCTCTCCACAACGCGGCAAAGGAGCTTGGCTGTACTGCTGTTGCGCTTGGGCACCATTTTGACGATGCCGTTGAAACCTTTATGCTTAATCTTTTTTTTGAGGGCAGGATCGGTTGCTTTTCCCCGGTGTCATACCTTTCAAGAATAGGTCTGAGACTTATTCGCCCAATGATATATATGCCGGAAAAGGACGTAAGATATTTTGCCTCAAAAAATGAGTTGCCTGTTGTTAAATCAAGCTGTCCTGCAGACGGAAACACTGAACGTGAGGAAATGAAAAAGCTTTTGCAAGATCTTGATCACAAACATAAAGGACTGCGATACCGGATATTCGGTGCTATGCAAAGAGGAGAAATAGACGGCTTTAAGGCTACCGGAAGACTGGGCGGCATCGAAGCATATGACAATGACAGCATCGACTGACAACTATAATTCAGCTGAGATTGAAAGCATTCCTGTGCTTTTATTCTCAGCTTTTTCTTCAAAATATACTTTGACATTCCTGATTTCAGATATTAGTTCACATCTATATGTATAAAAAAAGCAAAAGTGCC
>JAZNCT010000097.1:0-9798 GCA_045587665.1 Eubacteriales bacterium | reverse complement strand
CACGTGAGCACGTTCTTCTCGCTCGTCAGGTTGGTGTTCCTGCAATCGTTGTATTCATGAACAAGACTGACCTTGTTGACGATGCAGAGCTTCTCGACCTCGTTGAAATGGAGATCCGTGATCTTCTTTCTTCCTACGATTTCCCCGGTGACGATATTCCGATCATCCGTGGTTCCGCTCGTGACGCTCTTGAGTCTGCAAGCACAGATCTTTCTTCTCCCGAGTATGCTCCTATCCTTGAGCTCATGGCAAATGTAGACTCCTACATTCCTACTCCTGAGCGTAAGGCTGACCTTGACTTCCTCCTCCCTGTTGAGGACGTATTCTCTATCTCCGGCCGTGGTACAGTTGCTACAGGTCGTGTAGAGCGTGGTACAATCAAGGTTAACGATGTAGTTGAGCTCATCGGTCTTACAGAAGAGAGAAGACAGACAACCGTTACCGGTGTTGAAATGTTCCACAAGCTCCTTGACCAGGCAGAGGCAGGCGACAACGTTGGTCTTCTTCTCCGTGGTGTAGCTAAGGACGAGATCGAGCGTGGACAGGTTCTCTGCAAGCCCGGTTCTGTAAACCCCCACACAAAGTTTGACGGTCAGGTTTACGTTCTTACCGAGAAGGAAGGCGGCCGTTCCAAGCCCTTCTTCGCTGGTTACAGACCTCAGTTCTACTTCAGAACAACCGACGTTACAGGCGTTATCGGACTTCCCGCTGACGTTGAGATGTGCCGTCCCGGCGATAACGTTGTTATGAGCGTTGAGCTTATCACTCCTATCGCTATCGAGGAAGGCCTCCGTTTCGCTATCCGTGAGGGTGGTAGAACAGTTGGTTCAGGCGTTGTTTCCAAGATCAACGAATAATTTTAAGTTGAGTAATTGACTTAAACCATAAAAGGGGACGCCGAGGTGGTTTTGCCGCCTCGGCGTTTCTGAAGTTATTACAATTATTGATGAATAATCTTTGAGGAAGGTGAAAATCCTTACCGGCGGTATCTTTTGGTAATAAGTAATATTGGAGAGTGAAGAAGTAAAGGCAAGAAGTAAGTTGTGTTTACTTTGTTCTCGTTGCTTTGCCTCATCAAGCCCGCAAACGCAAAAATGCGCCGAACAGGTGTGATTCCTGTGCCGACGGTGAAGAGAAAATTTGCAAGCGAATTTTTCACAAACAGCTTGCGTGGCAAGTTGTTTTGCGCAAGATTGAATTTCTTATACAAAAAATTGCCCCATAAACAACTTTCAGAGAAAAGTCGTTTAGGATCGTAAATTATGAATGCAAATTTTATCTCGAAGTCCGGATGAGAAAAGAGGTAAAAAATGAAAAAAAGTATTGATCTAAAGTATATTGCTAAAATAGGTGTGCTCGGTGCTGTGGCGGCGGTGCTGATGCTTTTCGAATTGCCACTTTGGTTTGCTCCGCCGTTTTATAAGCTGGATTTCAGTGAAATTCCAATACTTATAGGCGGTTTTGCTTTGGGACCGGCTGCCGCTATTATTATGGAACTTCTTAAAAATCTTCTTAATATGCTGCTTGACGGTGGGTCAACGACTGCATATGTTGGTGAATTTGCAAATTTTGTTACAGGATGCGCTTTTGTTTTTCCTGCGGCACTGATATATAAATATAAAAAATCTATAAAAACCGCTATTGTCGGTCTTGCTATCGGTACTCTCAGTCTTGTTCTGGTGGGAGCGTTACTTAATTATTATCTGCTTGTTCCGGCATTTTCTGTGCTTTACAATATGCCTATTGAAAACATCGTTTCAATGGGAAGTGCAGTAAACGCCTCTATAAGCGATCTTAAAACACTGATAATTTTTGCTGTGATGCCATTTAATCTTCTAAAGGCAGCTGTGTGCTCTGCAGTAACTATGCTACTATACAAGCGAGTATCTAAAATTTTGCATATATGATGGGGTGAAAAAATGGTAGAGGCGATATCAACCTTTCTTTCTGATACTCTCGGGAAAGAGCTGTGCGTATTCATCTGCTCAATGATACCGATCATAGAGCTGCGCGGTGCGATACCGCTTGGCACGGGACTTGGTTTGGGAATAGTGGAG
This sequence comes from Eubacteriales bacterium, assembly GCA_045587665.1. Lineage (GTDB taxonomy): Bacteria > Bacillota > Clostridia > Oscillospirales > CAG-272 > SIG710. Next base: position 7,741 of record JAZNCT010000097.1, on the reverse strand, counting down.
ACCTATATCCTCAGCGTTATAGGAAATATCCTTCCCGTGCCGATAATTCTTTTATTTGTAAAAGTGGTCCTTGATTTTATGAAAAAAATCAAAGGGCTTTGCAAAATAGCAAATTGGGTTGAGGCAAAGGCTGAAAAGCATAAGGGCAAGATTGAAAAATATGCTTATGTAGGCTTGTTCCTTTTTGTTGCTATCCCCTTGCCCGGAACAGGAGCATGGACAGGCTCGCTTATTGCGGCTCTTATGAAAATGAAATTTTGGAAATCTTTGCTTTTTGTCTTTCTTGGTGTTATGGCAGCCGGTATCCTTATGACTGCGGGTTCATGGGCTGTTAAACTTATCATACAACTTTTTTGAGCAAAAATCACACTTTTTTAAAAAAACTATTGAAATTTATCTGAATTTGTAGTATAATATCAAAGAAATATAATAACTGATCTGATCTTATCAAGAGCGGCGGAGGGACTGGCCCTGTGAAGCCCGGCAACCTACATTTTTTGCAAGGTGCTAAATCCCGAGAGATGAGTAATGAGCAATAAATTTCTCTCCCTCGGTGTTCCGAGGGAGTTTTTTGATAGACGGTCAGTGGGAAGGATCAAAAAATGAAAAAAATACTTTTTACATCGGAGTCTGTTACAGAGGGTCACCCCGATAAAATATGTGACAAGATCTCAGATTCGGTTCTTGATGCAATTCTCGCACAGGATCCTATGAGCCGCGTTGCCTGCGAAACCTGCGTTACCACCGGGCTTGTTATGGTCATGGGTGAAATAACAACAAACGCAAGCATTGATGTGCAGGAGATCGTTCGTGAAACAGTGCGTGAGATAGGCTATGACAGAGCAAAATATGGTTTTGACTGCGATAGCTGCAGCGTTATCAGTTCTATCCATAAGCAGTCACCTGATATAGCACTTGGAGTTGACAGATCTCTTGAATCTAAGAACGGAGAAACCGCAGATGAATTTGATACCGGTGCAGGTGATCAGGGACTTATGTTTGGTTATGCCTGCAATGAAACTCCTGAGCTTATGCCCCTGCCGATCTCTCTTGCTCACAAGCTGGCAAAGAGACTTACAGAGGTTAGAAAGAACGGAACACTTGACTATCTCAGACCCGACGGAAAAACACAGGTAACTGTTGAATATGTTGACGATAAGCCTACCCGTGTTGACACGGTTGTTGTTTCTTCTCAGCATAGCGACAGCGTAACGCTTGAGCAGATAAGGGCAGATATTATTGAAAATGTTATAAAACCAATCATACCTTCAGATATGATGGATAGCGAAACGAGGATATTGGTAAATCCCACGGGAAGATTTGTTGTTGGCGGTCCTATGGGTGACAGCGGTCTCACAGGAAGAAAGATAATCGTTGATACATACGGCGGATATTCCCGTCACGGCGGCGGAGCTTTTTCAGGCAAGGACCCCACAAAGGTTGACAGAAGTGCTTCCTATGCGGCAAGATATATTGCCAAAAATGTTGTTGCGGCAGGTCTTGCAGACAAATGCGAGGTTCAGATAGCTTATGCTATCGGCGTTGCAAAGCCTGTTTCGGTTATGATAGATACCTTTGGAACTGCAAAGGCCGATGAAAACAGAATTTCTGAGGCAGTACAAAAGCTTGTTGACCTTCGTCCGGCGGCAATTATCAAGAAATTTGAGCTGCGCCGTCCTATATACAAGGAGACTGCGGCATACGGCCATATGGGCAGAGAGGATCTGGGCGTTCTTTGGGAGAAGACAGATCTGGCAGAGGCTCTTGCCCTGGCAGTAAAATGATAATTGGGGCTGCAGATAAGGCAGCCCCATAGTTTTATGGCTATAGAAAGGAGTGAAGTGCTTTGTTTGAAGCTAATGAGAGAGAAAACGGCGGCAGGGAATGTATCTCCGGCAGTGTTGACCGAGTTATATATTCAAATGAAGAAAACGGATATGCTATATGCGACTTTGCTTCGGATGCCGGAGAGCTTATAACTATAGTTGGAACTATGCCTTATATTGCCGAGGGGGAGCATCTTGCCATAGAGGGAATGTGGGTACACAATCCAAAATACGGCAGGCAATTTAAGGTTGAAAGCTATGAAAAGCAGCTCCCTGCCGATGTGGATTCGATGCTTCGTTATCTTGCTTCGGGCGCTATAAAGGGTATTGGCGCAAAAACTGCTATAAAAATTGTAAATGAATTTGGCGAAGACAGCTTTGACGTTATAGAGAATCACCCCGAGTGGCTCTCTCAGATACCCGGAATATCACGAAAAAAAGCACTGGAGATATCTGAAAACTTTAAGTCCGAGGCCGGTATGCGAACAACCATGCTCTTTTTCAGAGAATATTTTGGCCCTGCCACAACGGTTAAAATATATAAAAAATGGGGCAGTGATGCCGTTAATATGGCAAAGGAAAACCCATACATCCTTTGCGATCATATAGACGGTATCGGCTTTGAAAAGGCAGATGCAATGGCGGCAAAGCTTGCTATAGATCCCTTTTCAGAGAGCAGAATAATGAGCGGTATGCAGTATTTGCTTGCGCACAATGCTATTCAAAACGGCCATGTTTGTTTGCCAAAGGATAAGCTGATAGAGGGAAGTGCAAAAATGCTTTCTGTGACAGAAGAAATGGCAGAAAAAGCATATCACACTCTTATCTCACAAGGACGCATCAAATATTCTGTTTTTGGCGGTGAGACCTATGTTTATTCAAGGGAAGCCTACGAGGCAGAAAGCTTTATTGCAAACAAGCTTATGGTGCTTGATAATCTTTGCGCCAAGATAGATTATGATGATATAGAACGGTTTATTGACAGGGAAGAGAAAAGAAGTGCGATAAAATATGCTCCTCGGCAGAGACAGGCAATAATGGAGGCTCTCCATAGCGGTGTTATGATACTAACGGGAGGACCCGGAACGGGTAAGACTACGGTTGTCAGAGCACTGCTGGGAATATTTGAACGGATGAATATGAAGGTTGCGCTTGCCGCACCAACGGGGAGAGCCGCAAAGCGGATGAGTGAGGCGACCTCTTTCGAAGCAAAAACTATTCACCGTCTGCTTGAAATGGAATACGGAGAGGGTGACAACGCCGTTTTTCTACGTGATGATAGAAACTTTCTTGATGAAAATGTTATCATTATTGACGAGGCATCCATGATAGACAATGCACTTGCAGGTGCACTTCTGAAGGCTGTCAGACCTACCTCAAGAGTTATACTTATCGGAGATGCCGATCAGCTGCCCTCGGTGGGGGCGGGAAATGTACTCCGTGATCTTATTTCTTCCGGGCGGTTTGCAACTATCAGACTCAGCGTGATCTTCCGCCAGGCAGAAAAAAGCCTTATCGTTACAAACTCCCATGCTATAAATGAGGGAAGCTGTCCCGATCTCTCGGTTAAGGATAACGATTTTTTCTTTCTTGCACGCCAGAGTAACCGTGATATCGCTTTGACAATAGCAGATCTTTGCAAAAATCGCTTGCCAAAAAGCTATGGTGCCTCTACTGTGAACAAGATCCAAGTGATAACTCCTTCAAGAAGAGGGGAGGCAGGAACAGACAGTCTCAATATGATATTGCAGGAAAGTCTCAATCCCGGAGAGAGAGGAAAAAATGAATATAAGCATCGCGAAAGAGTCTTCAGAGAGGGCGACAGAGTGATGCAAACAAGGAATAATTATAATCTTGAATGGGAGAGTTCAAGCAGAAGCGGCGTAGGAATTTTCAACGGTGATATCGGGATAGTAGAGGAGATAAACCGCCCGGAGCAATATATGCGGATAAGCTTTGATGATAGAGTGGTATTATATGATTTTTCTCTGCTTGAGGATATCGACCATGCGTATGCAATAACTGTTCATAAAAGTCAGGGCAGTGAATATCCCATAGTTATCATTCCTATGTATTCTTGTCCTCCTATGCTGATGACCCGAAATCTGCTTTATACCGCGGTGACCCGTGCAGAAAAAATGGTGATCCTCGTTGGCAGGGAAGAATATGTAAGAAAAATGGTTGAAAATAACCGTCAGTCTCTCAGATATACAGGCCTTGCCGGGAGACTAGCAAGATTTGATATGTCTTAGGAGAAGAAATGAATCTGCTTGATTTTTTATTTCCGCCCAAATGCGTTTGCTGTGACGGCGTTATGATCCCTGCGGAAAAGATGATAAGAGAAAAGGGCGGTGACGCTCTTTGCCCCGGCTGCCGGGCTGAGTGGGAGATGATGAAAACCGAAAAATGTTCCTCTTGCGGTCTTGCAATAATGGATTGCCGATGTGCCACGTTTCTTATGAGAAAAAACGGATACAGAAAGCTCATAAAGCTTTGTGCTTATAAAGGCGAAGCAGAATGTGCGGTGAAAAAGCTGATCTTCTGTCTAAAAAAATCCGCTCACAAGAAATGCGAAGTCTTTTTGGCAACTCAGCTTTCCTATCCGATAAAAAGATATATTCGAGATCACGGCGAGAGTGATTATTGCATAACCAATGTTCCAAGGCGTGAGAAAAGCGTTATAAATTACGGTTATGACCACAGTGAGGTGCTTGCACGGAGAATTGCAAAGCTTTGTTCAATTCCGTATTTTCCGCTGATTGATAGGGCCGTTGATGGAACTGATCAAAAGAATTTAACATATGAGCAGCGTCTTATAAACACCCATAAAGTCTTTAAAATATCGAAACACTATTCTGATAAAGCAAAGGGAATGACGGTTATTATAGTCGACGATGTTGTGACAACAGGAGCAAGCATAGTTGCCTGTATGGAAGCTCTAAAAGCAAGCGGCTTTGATGAAGCTGTTGCAGCCTGCATTGCAGCGACTGCGAGAAAGAGGAGTAAAACATGAAACTTAGAGTTCTTGATATATTAGAGGAAAAGGGTAAAACAAAATACTGGCTTTATATACAGCTGGGACTTAGCTATCAGAATTTTAACAATATGGTGAACGGAAAGACCTCAGGTATAAAATTTGAAAACCTGAAGGCACTTTGCGATATTCTTGAATGTACGCCAAACGATCTTTTTGAAGAATACCACCACAAATGATTTTTAAAGCTTGACTAAAATATTTCGCATAAAAATCCTTTAAGGTCTTGATTTTTTGTATATTATCTTGTATAATAAAATGGAATAGGTATTTTTAAAGAAAATTTACGGTTAGGTGAAATATGTTGATAACGAAGGATATAGGTATCGACCTTGGAACGGCGTCGGTCCTTGTTTATGTAAAAGGCAAGGGTATAGTGATAAATGAGCCGTCGGTCGTTGCGATAGAAACTAATACCGGCAAAATGATAAAGGTCGGAAGGGCGGCACAGGCGATGCTTGGCAGAACTCCAAGCAACATTATGGCCATAAGACCGCTGAGAGACGGCGTTATAAGCCAATATGACGTGACCCTCAAAATGATACAGTATTTTATCAAAAAGGCTTGCGGCGGTTTTGTTTTTCGCCCAAGAGTAATGATATGTATTCCAAGCGGTATAACCGAGGTGGAGGAGAGGGCTGTTATTGATGCGGCAACGGCTGCAGGGGCTCGTCAAACGCATCTCATCGAAGAACCGGTTGCGGCGGCAATCGGTGCAGGCATTGACATTGCCGCACCAAGCGGAAACATGGTCGTTGATATTGGCGGCGGCACAACGGACATCGCGGTTATCTCACTAAATGACGTTGTCGTTTCAGAATCAATCAAGGTTGCCGGTGATAAATTTGACGAGGCGATCATAAGATATGTGAGAAGAAAATACAATATGCTGATCGGAGAACGCACAGCAGAGGCAATAAAATGCCGAATAGGCGCGGTTTATCCACATAATGAGGCTCAGTTTATGAACGTCAAGGGCAGAAGCCTTGAAACAGGACTTCCCTGTATGATAACCATAAGCTCTCAGGAAATGCTGGAAGCACTGGCCGATCCCATATCAAGTATTCTCGATTCTATCTGCTCTGTTATAGAACGCACGCCTGCCGAGCTTGTTGGCGATATTCTCAATAACGGAATCGTTATGACAGGCGGAGGAAGTATGCTCTGGGGCTTTGACCGTTTGATCGCTCACATAACAGGCATACCCACAAGGGTTGCCGAGAACCCGATCCAGTGCGTTGCTATCGGCACCGGCAAGTCACTTGACAATATAGCGGTGCTACCCGACGGTGCTATAAATCTTTCACGCAGACAGCAAAAATACTGATAAATAAACGGCGCAGTTTGTCTGCGCCGTTTGAATATAAAACGGAGGTAATTATGGAGCCGAAAATTATAAAGGGTTATTCGCCCAAAAAGCTTTTTGCTTTTTTTGAGGAGATAACAAAGATCCCGAGAGGTTCGGGAAATGAAGCAGGCATTGCCGAATATCTTGAGAGGTTTGCCGCAGAAAGAGGTCTTTTCTGTGTTCGCGATAAAGTGAACAATGTATTTATAAAATGCGGTGCAACCCCCGGATATGAAAATGAAATGCCTGTTCTTCTGCAGGGACATACCGATATGGTATGCGAAAAAAATGCAGACGTAGATTTTGATTTTTTGAATGATCCAATAGATATTTATGTTGATGAAAAGGGTTTTCTCCGTGCAAGAGGAACCACTCTTGGGGCAGACAACGGAGTTGCAGTTGCTATGATGCTGGCATTGCTTGACGGTGAGTGTGAGGCTCACCCGGCACTTGAATGTCTTTTTACCGTTGAAGAGGAGACAGGGCTTGACGGTGCAAAGGCATTTGATTACAGCCTTATTGGTGCTCGTAAAATGATAAATCTTGATTCAGAGGATGACGGAGAGGTCGTTGTTGGCTGTGCAGGCGGTAATTTTCATAGGGTTACTTTTAAGATTGACCTTGAAGAATTTAGCGGAGTTGCTGTGCGTCTTTCTTTAGGCGGGCTTATGGGCGGCCACAGCGGTGCAAATATAGATTCGGGCAGAGCCAATGCAAACAAGCTCCTTGCAAGAGCATTGCTTCAGCTCAAAGGCAAACTGCTGATAAATCTTATAAGCATCAGCGGAGGAAGCAAGGATAATGCCATTCCCCGTGAAGCTGAGGCTCTCATAGCTGTAAGAGATCTTTCCGAATTTGAATGTGAGATAGAAAAGATAAGGAAGGATATTTCAAAAGAGCTTTCGGAGGATGATGCACTATTCTTTATAAACTGGGAGAAGACTGATCCGCCGAAAAAAATGGCAGACAGGGCAAGCACCGATAAGATTATCGGATTTGCTGCCTCAGTTCAGAACGGTGTTATATCTATGAGCAACGATGTAAAGGGACTTGTTGAGTTTTCTCGAAATCTCGGCATAGTTTCATCGGATAGCGAAAGCGTTTCTTTTATTTTTTCAACTCGCTCTACAATAGAAGCTCAGCTTGATTTTGCTGCATCAGAGCTTGAAAGCCTTGCCGCGTTGCTTGGCGGCAAGGCCGAGGATCTTGGCAGGTATCCCGGCTGGGAATATGCAAAGCTATCTCCTATGAGAGAAAAGTTTTTGGCTGTCTACAAGGCTCTTACAGGAAAGGAGCCGAGGGTAAATGTTATTCATGCGGGGCTTGAATGTGGTATAATAAAATCACACATACCGGATATGGATATTATTTCAATCGGCCCCGGAATGAGAGATATACATTCTCCGGATGAGGCTCTTGATCTTGCCTCCTTTGAGAGAACATGGAAGATAGTTTGCGATCTTCTTAAATAAGCGAAAAAGCAGAAGGATGATAACATCCTTCTGCTCAGACTGTCGAAAAAGCTGTTATACC
>JAZNCT010000096.1:0-35347 GCA_045587665.1 Eubacteriales bacterium | reverse complement strand
ATAGAATAAGGGCCAAAGGATATGTTCGCTGTTCATAAAGCGTTTTGCATTCCACGTAATTTCATATATCATAATGGAGTTTGCAAGAGAGGTATCCTTTACGAGCGTGAGGAATTCATTACTCATAGGAGGAACAATCCTCTTCACAACCTGAAGCAGAACAATCTTGAAAAACACTTGTGTCTTGGTAAGACCGAGCACCTGACCCGCCTCATACTGTCCCTTGGAAATAGATTCGATGCCGCCTCTGAATATTTCGGAAAAATAGCAGGCATAATTTATCGAAAAGGTGATAAGTGCTGCTTCAAACCGCCATTCAAATGGCATAGCTATTCCAAAAACGATACCCGGTGTAAAAAACACAACAAATATCTGCAGCATAAGCGGCGTGCCGCGTACTATCCAAACGACTACCTTTGTGAGATATTTAAGAGGTTTGAAGCGGCTCATAGAACCAAAGCTGATGATGAGTCCCAGCGGGAGGGAGATCACAAGGGTCAAAGCAAAAATCAAAAGGGTCATGCAAAAGCCTTCCCAAAGATTTGCCGAAACTGCCGCAAGCTCTTCTGCCGAAGATGGTAAAAAAGCATTTTTAAATCTTAAAATTATTGGCCATATGTATTTTTCAAACCAGCTATCTGCGCCGACAGAAGCCGAAAGTGAAGATATCATAAAAGGTTATCCTTCCAAAATTATTTCCCAATACATTTTAAAGGCATGGGCCATATTGCCAAGGAGCAAATGACCCATGTCTTAAAACTTATCAGTATATTATGTTTATCGCTTATTTAAGCTCAAGGAGAGAATTGCTAAGACCGTATTTTGATGCGATATCAGCAACAACTCCGCTTTCTGCAAGCTCTGAGAGAACTTCATTTACCTTTGCGGTAGTATTGCTTCCCTTGCGGAATGCAATACCGTAGTTTTCGGGATCAGAAAGGTTCATATCAAGAATAGTAAGATCGCTGTATGCGCTTCCCTCTTTATTGATAAGATAATTTGCCATTACATAGTCGATAACAGCGGCATCGGCAGTTTTGCCCTTAACCTCTGTGAGGGCATCAAGCTGAACGCCTTTTTCTACATATTTTGCATCGCTTATCTTATTCTGAACAACCTCTTCGCCTGCAGAACCTGCCTCGGCAGCAATAGTCTTGCCCGCAAGAGAATTTATGTCAGAATAATTTCCGGAATCCTCTGACCTAACCACGATAACCTGCTTGTTTATCATATAGGGGTTAGTGATGCTCATCTCTTCCTGACGTTCAGGAGTTATTGTAAGACCGTTCCAGATGCAGTCGATATTCTTTGCTGCAAGCTCTGCTTCTTTAGCCTTCCAGTCTATTTCCTGGAACTTGACCTCAACGCCCAACTTTTCGCCAACAGCCTTTGCAAGCTCTGCATCAAAGCCTACCCATTCGCCATTTTCACCCTTAAAATCCAGTGGTTCAAGCAATGTGATACCAACTATAAGACTGCCCTTTTCCTGAATATACTCAAGATCCTTTGAGTTATCAACTTCTGATGCGCAGGAAGCGAAGCAGAAAAGGCACATAACAAGTGCAAGTGTGATAGAAACTAGCTTTTTCATGATTATTGTCTCCTTAATGTTATAGAAATGTCAGACAGTGATAACACTTTAGTCTGTTAAAGTGATAATATGATACCATGTTTAACAGTATTTGTCAATAGGTTTTCAAAATTTCAAAATAAAATCTGCAAAATCCGAGTTTTTTCGAATCAAACAATGATTTATAGGAATATTGGCGACGCACCAAATGCCGTCAAAGCCCTTTTTCGGAAAGGGCTTCAGAATACCAAAAACCTTTGAATACGGAAATAATTCTATTCTTTGCAGATGAGCCTATTTCACTGCAAAGAATAAACTGTTTATTATTTTAAGTAATTTACAAACAATAAATAATATCCCAAAGTTTGGAAGTTTTTGAAATTCTTAAAAACTTTTTTCAAAAAAGTTTTAAAGCCGCCGTAGGCAAAAGATAAATTATTATTTACAAAAAAACCTTTCTTTTTTCTCTTATTTGTGTTATAATTGGTCATATAAAATTTTTGGAGCGGATTATGAAAAACATCAGGATAAAACGAGCAATATCATTTTTTCTTTCGGTTCTCTTCGTTGTCTGCCTTTTAAGCTCCTGCTCAAACTCTCTGGGCGAACCCGTTATGACACTGAAAGGGCAGGAAATAACCTCAAATATGTACCGTTTTTGGCTTTCTCGCGTTAAGGGGAGCTATGGTGGAAGCGATGATGACATTTGGGACAAAGAAAACGATGACGGCAAGACCTACAATGAAATATTCACCGAATATGTAAGACAGACTTCTATGAAAATGCTCTCGGCGATATATGAATTTGAGCGTCTTGGTCTGAAGCTGCCCGAAAGCAAGATAAATGAGATCGACCAGACCATGACAGCAATGCTGAATGAGCGTGCCGAAGGAGACAAGGCAACGCTGAATTTACTGCTTGCCGATTTTGGGGTAAACTACAATATTCTTCGTGAAATATACATAATTGAGGCAAAGCTAAACTATCTGCAGGAGCACCTCTATGGGGATAACGGCTCAGAAGCAATATCCGATGAGTTCAAAAACGAATATTACACAAATAATTATTCTCACATCAAGCAGATATTCTTCTATACAAAAAATAAGCCAAAAACCGATGAAAACGGCAAATATATTTATGACGAAAACAAAAATCTTGTAACAGAGGAATTTACCGAAGAGGAGATTGCCGCTCAAAAGAAAAAGGCAGAGGATGTTATGACAGCCCTTAGCTCCGGACAGGAATTTGACCTTTTGATGACCTCTCAAAATGAGGACATCGCCGCCGATGCCTATCCAAACGGTTATTATTTCACAAGATCCTCTCAGTATGTAGGCTCGGTTGTTGAGGCAGCCTTTGAGCTTGACGAAAACGAATTTACTATGGTAGAATCCGAATACGGCATACATATTATCAAGCGCCTGCCCCTTGATAAAAAGGGCTATGAGGCAAAAGAAAATGTCGATTTTTTCTCAGATTTTGAAAGCAATCTTAGATCAGAATTATTCACAGCGTATCTTTCTTCAAACGAAAAAGATATAAAGATTGATGAGAAGCTTATCTCAGAGTTCGATGTAAAAAGCGCTGTCTCAACAACTATATACTAACAAAGAAGGGGCTGGTCAGCCCCTTCTTTTTAAATGTTCTCGCAAGAAAGCATATCTTCATATGTCTCTCTGCGTATTTTGAGTTTATCCTCTCCGTTTCTTATCATAACCACAGGAGGTCTTGGAATTCTGTTATAATTTGATGCCATAGAATAATTATATGCCCCTGTTGTCATAACAGCAACGGTATCGCCTCTCCTTGGCATTGGCATTGCCACATTTTCCTGAATAATATCGCCGCTCTCACAGCACCTGCCGGCAATGGTACAAACAAAATCCTTATTATCTCTCATTCTGTTTGCCAAAGCAACGCTGTAGGGTGATTCATAAAGCGCATAGCGAGGGTTGTCTGGCATTCCACCGTCGATAGACACATAATTCTTAAAGCCGGGAATAGTTTTTACCGTTCCTGCAGTATAGAGCGTCATACCTGCATCAGCAACTATGCTTCTGCCGGGCTCCATGCGCACCGATGGAAATCTGAGTCCCCGTTTGCGGCAGACCTCCCCCATGTGCTCTGCAATTTGGGAAATGTTTGCTTCATAATCTATCTCGGGATGTTCCGGCAGATAGCGAACCCCCATTCCGCCGCCAAGATTTATTATTTTGGCTTCAAAGCCAAGCTGATCTCTCATATCTGCAGAAAAATTCAGCATTATCTCGGCTGCATCAATAAATGGTTCAGCTTCAAATATTTGTGATCCAATATGACAGTGATAGCCAACAAGCTGAATATGGGTCTGTTTCAGTGTCAGTGCGGCAAGAGTCTTTGCCTGACCTGTCTCGATAGCTGCTCCGAATTTTGAATCCACCCTGCCTGTGTTTATCGACTGATGTGTGTGTGGATCTATGCCGGGAGTGATCCTAAGAAGAACCTTTTGTATTATTCCTCTTTTTGACGCCTGAGCCTCAATGCAGAGAAGCTCTGTTTCGCTGTCGCAAACAAAATATCCAACTCCCTTTTCCATTGCAAAGGCGATATCCTCATCCGTCTTGTTGTTACCGTGAAAATATGAATTTTCCATAGGAAATCCGCCGGCTGCGGCAGTATATATCTCTCCGGGAGAAACCACGTCTATCCCCATTTCCTCTTCACGCATAATGCGATAGATATCCTTTATGCAAAGAGCTTTGCCTGCATAGAGTGGCATTGAGCCTTCTCCAAAATGCTTTTTCATTGCCTGCTTGTAAATGCGGCATTTTTCTCTGATTTTATCCTCGTCAAGAAGATATAGAGGAGTGCCGTATTTTTTTGCAAGAAGGGTCGTGTCAAGACCGGCAAATGTCAAATGTCCCTCATCGTTTATGCCAAGATTTTTGCATATCATCTCGTTTTCTTTATCCAAGCATATCGTTGACACTGTAGATACCTCTTTCCTTTGTTATAAGATAATTTGCCGCTGTCAGTGCGCCCTCGGCAAAAAGTGCACGGCTGTGTGATTTATGAGAAAGCGTCAAAGTCTGTGAGCCTGTGTCTATCCTGACCTCGTGCTCACCTATGACCTTGCCCATTCTAAGGGAATGTATGCCGATCTCCCCTGCTTTTCTCTTTCCATTTTCATGTCTTCCAACAACAAGCTCGCCCTCGCCTTCTCTTGCTGCCCTGACACCCTCAGCAAGCATAAGCGCCGTTCCCGAAGGAACATCCACCTTTTGATTGTGATGAACCTCTGTTATCTCAACATCGGCATCGGGAAATATCTTCACAGCCTGCTTTACAAGAGAGACAAGTAAAGCAATGCCAATAGACATATTTCCCGAATAAAACACAGGTATCTCCTCTGCCGCCTTATATATCATCTCTTTTTCTTCATCGGTCTGACCCGTGGTGGCAATGATCAAAGGAAGCTTTTTGCTCTTTGCATAGTCCACAAGGGACCTTGTTGCACTGTGATGAGAAAAGTCTATTATGATATCTGCTTCCTCATTAACAAGAGAAATATCCGTGTATGCCGGGCAATTAACTATGGGCAAAACTATATCTGTAGCCGCCGCAAGAGTGGCAGAGCCATATCCGCCCTCAATAGCCCCTATAAGCTCTTTGCCCATTTTTCCGGATGCACCGCAAACTATAACCTTCATTTCAGAATACCCCTTAAATTATTCCGTGAGACTTCATAATGGAAATGAGCTTTGCTTCGTTTGCTTCCTCCATTGTTGTGAGAGGAAGGCGCAGATAATTCTCGCAATAGCCCATAGCACTCATTGCCGCCTTAACGGGTATGGGATTCACCTCGCAGAAAAGTGCATTAATAAGAGAAAGATACTTTGACTGCATCTGCATACTCTTTGCGGTTTCTCCGCGCATAAATGCCTTGCATATTTCGCTCGTTTCTCCGGGAATAAGATTTGAAAGAACCGAAATAACGCCCTTGCCTCCGCAAGCCATTATAGGTACGATCTGGTCGTCATTTCCGGAATAAATATCAAGCTTATCCCCAACAAGAGTAACCGTTTCAACTATCTTTGATATATTTCCGTTAGCCTCTTTGATAGCCGAAATGTTTGGATGGTCGGCAAGAGCAAGATATGTTGCAGGCTCGATATTCATGCCTGTTCTGCCGGGAACATTATAAAGAATTATCGGCTTATCCGAAGCATCTGCAAGCGTTGTGAACATTTTTATTAGGCCCTTTTGAGTAGCCTTATTATAATAGGGTGTCACCACCAGCATAGCATCGGCGCCGGATTCTGAGGCACAGCGGGTAAGATCAAGTGCATAGCCTGTGTCGTTTGATCCTGTGCCGGCGATAACGGGCACTCTGCCTGCAGTACGCTTAACGCAATAGTCGATAGCTTCTCTGTGCTCATCGTCGGTGAGGGTCGATGCTTCGCCCGTTGTTCCGCAGACAACAAGAGCATCAATGCCGCTTTCTATCTGCCAATCTATGAGCTTTCCAAAAGCATCATAATCAATACCGTTCTCAGTAAGTGGTGTTACAAGGGCAGTTGCCGCCCCCTCAAAAATTGTTTTCTTATTCTTTGCCATTTTAGGTTTCCTTTCTTTTACCTGATGTAAAAAAATAGAGCCAACTCTCACGAATTGGCTACCGTTCAATAACAGATATTAGGGAGGGATCTCCCAAAGCATAGCTTATTGACCGATAGCTCTCCGCAAAAACGCGACAGTACGGCAGATCTTATTCCCCCATACCGGTGATGCCTTTCGCCCGGGCATCCCTCGGCGCAATCCCCTTTCAGCCCGGCAAAACTCTGCGAAAGCTTGCCGCCGGGCATAATCATGTCATGCGCGCCTCTATCCTTATGGGAGTATTATAACAGTTCTTTTATAATTTGTCAAGGGCTGTTTATATTTTTCTCATTTATTTTCATTTAAATTCTTATCAGCCCTTTCTCACTGCTTGCTTAAACCTCTTTAAACAGATATCCCTGCAAAGGATTCCTTTGCAGGGATAAATTAAAACTCTTTATCTGTATACAAGCAGCCTGCGGCCGCCCATATTACTGCAGCTTTTGACCGCAGCTTCTGCAGAAATTTACGGGAGCATCATACTGTGCACCGCAGTTAAAGCAGATGAATTTTTTGACTTCGGGCTTTGGCTCGGGCTTTACGTTTCCGAGTATCTGATTATCTCTATCGTCAATAGACTCAAGAGATGCAGTGAGGTCAAGTATCTCCTGCTTTTTCTGCTTGATGCTCTCAAGCAGGTCGGGCAGCTGATCCATTGTGGATGATTCACTTGCCCAGTTTTCATAGAACTTTTCGCCAACAACATAGTAGAGCTTTTTGATGTCGGATTGCAGAGATTCTATGTGAGTCTTCAGCTTGGATTTTTCAAGAGAAGAAGAAGTTTTCACACTTATTGTGGTAATTCCTCTGTTAACCGAAGACTTAAATCTTTCAAATACTTCAGCCATTACAGACCTCCGGGAGTAGTTTTATTAGTATACGGGAAGAATTGCAACAACGTCCTCGTCAATCTTCTTAGGATCACCCTTTGTCCAGCGATAGAGATCGCCCTTATAGTTCTTCAGGCTGTAATCGGAAAGGAAGAGAACATCGCCGTGAGAGCTGAGACGGTATGTATAAACATCGTCAGCTACCTTCTGAACCTTCTTGCCGTTGTATGCATTAAGAGTTCCGCGTGCCTTTTCTGTGTCGCGGTCAGTATAGAAGTAGAGCTTTTCCGAATCCTTGCTGTAGCTTATGCTGTATTCATAAACATCGGATGCAACGCTCTTTCCGTTTACAAAGAGCTCGCCCTTGGCGTCATCATCATCATAGTCTTTGAGATACATATATCTGTCATCCGAAAGGAATCTTGTGCTCTGCGCATATACATCGCTGTCGCAGGTCTTAACATCGCCCAGCTTGCCCTTATCAGAAACAGTAAAGCTGCAAAGGTCGCCCTCGTATGTTTCGTCATCCACATCTGTCATAAAGTATACCAGCTTGCCGTCGTCAGAAATATCGAAATATCTTGCATCCTCATAGTCAAAAGGAACAAGTGTTTTGCCTACAACAACTGCTGTTTCGCGCTCTGCCTCATAAAGCAGATCATAGAAATCCCAAGCATCTTCCATATCAGAAAGCTTTATTTCAGCGGCTGCTGTGTAGCAAATAAGAACTGCCTCATCGTAAGCATAGTTTGCCCAGCCGGTGTATGTGTCGCAGACTGTTTCAACATTCTTGCCGTCATAATAGAACAGTGTAGATGTCTGCTTTTCATATTCCATGTTTTCGAGTGCCTCGCGGATATCGTCATAATCCTCGTCATCCTCAACGTCATCATTGACCATATCCATTGCGCTTATCTTGTCGGTCTCTGTTTCAACATAATAGATCTCGCCGGATTCATATATGTTAATAACATTCGATACACCGGAAGCGATCTTCTGCTTATCCTTGCCATATTCGCAAGCATAAAGGACGTCTTCCTTCATATAGTATACAGCCTTTTCGCCATAGCTTTCGATGCTTTCAACATCGCTGTCGATCTTCTCTTTATCCTTGCTTCCGGACTTGAGGTAGAGATCGCCGTCATCGTTCTTGAATATAACGGTCTTTCCGTCAGAAAGAGCATAGAAATCAACGATATCGCTTGCGATCTTGTTCTTGTCGCCTGATTTTACGCTATACTGATAAAGAACGCCGCCACTGCCGTCGTTATCCTTAAGATATGTAACAACGGTACCCTTGTCGTTTGCATAGTAGTAGTCGATATCAGAATCTATCTTTGTTGCGTCCTTATCCAGCTTGCTCATATAGCTGTAATAGAGAGTGTAACCCTCATCTTCATCGCTGAGCTTGTCGGGGTGGAAGAGGATCTTGCCGTCTTCACTGAGACTAAACATCATACCGATGTCATAAGCATCAGAAGCAAGAGCAGAGTTGGAAGCATCCATATCGTCAAGGAACTTATCTGTTGCCTGCTGAGCCTCTTTTTTATTCAGGTTACGGTAGAAAACTTCATCATCCTTGATATAGAAAGCGTAGTTATCACCCTTGCTTCCGCCAAAGAGCTTGGGAACAACAAGAATAAGGAGCAGCACTGCAACAACAGCTGCAGCTGCAATTCCGATAGCCTTTACAGGGAAAGCCTTTTTGACCTTTGGTGCAGAGGGCTTGGTTGAGATAGAAAAGCCGCATCTCTGGCAATATTCATATTCAGAGCTTGTAGCATTTCCGCAGTTGGGGCAAAATACTGTTGCCGCCTGTTCGATTCGATTTCCGCAGCCATCGCAGAACTTTGCTCCGTCTTCAAGCTGCTTGTTGCATTTTGGGCATACAATCATTTTCATTTCCTCCTAAAAATTTTAAAATGACAAACCGTCTAAAAGCTTAATGATTGCCTTTTTGTAGCCATCCTCTTTAACGTTTTTGCCAAAGCTGCCAAGCAGCTTTTTATATTCGTCACCATCGTCCGGAGCAGCCGCTTCGCTGATCATTGAATAACAGCTGTTCTGCTCAGAATCAATGAAGAAGATGCAATAATCATCTATCACTCCCGAATAGTTTTCAAACAAGGCATCGCAGGCATCTATCATATATTCCTCAGCCTCATCATTGTCACCGAAAATGTCCTCGTCAATTATGAGAATGATAGATATTTCGTTTTCTTCAGAAACATTCTTCGCCTTTTTAAGTACTTTTTCATATTCCTCTTCGGTCATGACCTCAGATTTTGAATCGACGAGTGCAAATGCTCCGTCTGTCACTGCATCGCAGTATGTGACCTTTTCATCATCTTCGATCGGTTCATTTTCATCTTCCGTCTCATCAGGATCATCGGTTTCCTCGTCCTCATCCTCGGTCTCATCTTCATCTTCATCTTCATCCGGCTTTTCGGCTTCATCCTCCAAAAATCCTGCTAAAAAGCCTATCTCGGGAAAATCGGGGATCTCAGGCATCCAAGGGAACATTTCTTCAAGGTCTATAATTTCCCTGTCGTGAACAAACCATGCGCCAACGGCTATCGAGGAGAGCAGCAAAAGGACCAAAATTACAAGGAACACCACAAGCCCCGTGTGTTTTTTCTTTCTCGCCTTTGCTCTTCGCTTAGCTTCTTTGGCTTCAAATTTCGCCCTCAGCTTGGCTGCTTTAGCCTCAAGCTTTTCGCGTTCTTTTGCCTCTTTTGCTGCGATCTTTGCTCGTTTTTTTGCACCCTTTGCCCACTTTTCTTCAAGAGCCGGATTTGGCGGAGGCATATAAGTGGCATATTCCGTTTTTTCCGGGGCGGGTCTGTTTGATACCCCACCGGCATAAGGCTCGTTACCTGTCGCAAACGGCACATCACCAACGGAAAGATCTTCTCTATTCACCTGTTTGGGAATCTCACATATTGCTTCCTCCTGAGGTATCATCTCTGTCACAGGTGAAGTATCCTTAACCGGTTCTTCACAAACTTGCAATGAATTGGATATTATAACAGAAGGCACTTCCAACTTAATTGCTTCATGTTCATGCTCTGCCAATGTCTCTTCTGCAGGCACAGTATAGCTTTCGGTCTCTTCTGCCACAGCTTCCGGCTCAACAGGTGTTCTTCTGATAGCCTCATTTTGAACCACAGGTATAACAATCTTTTCATCTGCATCCGCATTTACCATCGGCTGAGTATCCGGCTCTTGCTTTAAAACCGGCGTACCGCAGTGAACACAAAAATTAGCATCATTTCTGATTTCATTTTTACAATTGTGGCATTTCATCATTGATCACCTCACAATGTTGAACTTACGCAAGTATTTTTTTGCGCAAAGAAATCACAATCGGTATAATTATATATTATGATAACATATTTCGACAATTTTGTCAAGCATTTTGCGTTTTTTGCGCAGAAAATATATTGCCTTTTTTATCCATTTGAGACAGGTCAGAATTTTTTAATAATCCTTTAATCAATATTATGCAAAACACAGTTTTTTATTTCCAAAAATAAAAAAGGTGCTGTTCCATCTACATGAAACAG
Source organism: Eubacteriales bacterium (assembly GCA_045587665.1). Taxonomy (GTDB): domain Bacteria; phylum Bacillota; class Clostridia; order Oscillospirales; family CAG-272; genus SIG710. Next base: position 24,743 of record JAZNCT010000096.1, on the reverse strand, counting down.
CACCAAGCATCACCTTGTCCAGCCTTCTCCGTTGATCTCGTGTGCACTGTGAATAGTTACAAAAGCTTTTTTGTCATGCCGATTTACTATGCTTATAAGATCTGCATACTGAGACATTGTAAATGAAAGCATCATCACCTTTCTCTCTTTGCCGGTAAACCCGCCCTTGGCATCAAAAAAAGTTGTGGTCCTTTCAAGTTTTTCGATTATCTCAGCATTTATCTCACTGTATTTTTCTGTTATGATGTTGGCTATAAAAGCACGCGATGTTCCAAGGAACACCTTGTCAATAACCATAGCAGATATAAGTGCCGATAAGATTCCCAGCAGTGTGAGCACCAGATCGCCTATAATAAACATGCCAAGAAGCACCGTCAGAGCATCTATTGTAAAAATTACAACCGAGCTCTTAAGCTTCTTTGCAAATCGGCATATAGTAAATGCCACTATATCCACCCCACCGGTTGAGCCACCTCCGAGGAAAGTTATAGCACATCCCGCACCAACAAAAACACCGCCAACGCTTGCCGCAAGTATCAGAGAAAGATCGGCATATCCCGATTTTGCAAGGCAGAAAAATCCGTCAAGCACAGCCGGATCGACCAATTTCAAAAATAAAGAAAGTGCTATTGGGTAGATTATTGAAGATATAAGGGTTTTCATGGCAAAGTCTTTGCCCAAAAACAGCAGTCCCATAAAAAACAAAAGCCAAGTTATCACGGTCACAATGATGTCGATAGTCAAAAATTCGAAGGGCAGCAGCCTGTCAAGAATCAAAGCTATACCCGAAACTCCGCCCGCAACAAGTTCAAAAGGCAATATAAATATAGCAGTTCCAAAAGCAAGAATAAGAGTACCGGAAATCACAAGCATCAAGTTTTTCGCCGCACGGTATATATCATATCTTTTATCGTTTGAAAGCATATTCCCTCCAAAATGTTTCTTCTTACATTATTCTAACACATTTTGCGAAAAAATTCAATCTAAAAAGATTCGGTTCGAAAACATCAAAAAAGAAATACAGAAAAACAAATGCGGCTTTATGCAAGATAAAGCCGCAAAGTTATTATTTTCAAAAATTATTCTGCAAGAGCAATAGCTGTGATATGAGGCTGAGAATCCTTATACCAGTATACAAAGCCTTCTACATCAACAACGTCGCCTGCCTTAAGTGTGCCTACAGTTGTATAAACATCTGTATCGGGAGCTGTGAGATAACGCTCAACGCAGAAGCTGTAGTCTGCATCACCCTTTGTGAGTGTGAGGTAGATGTCGTCACCGGGCTCGCCGTTCTTATATTCAATGGTCTTAACTGTGAGGCCCTTGAAAGCAGCAAGCTGAGACTGATAGTTCTTCAGCTCATCTGTGCCAAGCTTATCTGTCAGGTCAATAGCCTCTGCAACAAAGCTGTCTGCACCCTCAACGATCTCAAATGTTGCACCTTCAGCAACCTCTACCATGCCCTCCCACTCGGTCTTGAAGCCGTTTACACGGATCTTTGTACCGGGAACGAGCTTTGCAGCATCCTCTTCAGCGCAAGCCATATTGTAGATGAAATAGCCGCCCTCCTGGTCCTGAGCATAAACAACGATAGCGTCCTTATACCAAGACTGTGTTGCCTGAACATATGCCTCGATAACAACTGCATCATCAGCGGCAGCTGCAGCATACTCTGCATAGCTCATAACCGCATCGTCAACTACAGGCTCTGTATCTACAGATGTATCAGCTGCTGTGTCAGCAGTGTCTGCACCTGTGTCTGCACCTGTGTCTGCTCCGGTATCTGCACCGTCAGCAACTTCTCCGCAAGCAATCATAGCAAGCATAAGTGTGAGTGCCATAAGCACAACTAAGAACTTTTTCATAACTTTATTCTCCTTTGTTATAGAATGTAATATATTATACTCAAAAAAAGGAATTTGTCAAGGGTTATGACGATTTTTTTCGTTTTTTTACTCCTTCAAAAGCCAAATACGCCAAAATCGCAGCCCAAGCAAGGACTAATGCAGCTATCAACGCAGCAGATCCAAGAGGCAAAGGCCCCCTCTCTTCTTTAATGCCATTTGAGGGCTCGTGCTCTCCCAGTCGGTACAGTGCCTGCACATCTTCATAAAGCTCTTCTATATATTTTTCATCAATTTTCTGCTTTCTTCTTACAGACAGTGTTACATTTTCAATAAGAGTTCCTGCCGCATCGCGAAGAGAAGCAGAGCCGTTAAACACCGGGGTAGTAAAGGTGTTATCGGTGTTATCTATCAGGAGCTTAACAGCCTTCATTTTTACATCATAATGAAGCTCGTTATCCTTGCCCTCGGAAAAAAGATAATTCTGAAACACCTCGGAGTTTTGTGCTTTTGACGTAACGGGAGCATATCCCTCTGTTTGTGAATATGCTATCTGAACATCGTTTGTAAGCATATACTGGGCAAAAAGCCACGAAGCCAGAACTTCACCGTCATCTTCCTTATTAAATATACACATCGAAGGCCCTTGAGATATCATTTCAGGCTCCTCCGGGTTGAACTGAGGTATCATCATGACCTCTGTTTCAAACTCCACTATGTCCTCCTCGGGTATGTCCACATTTGGAGCATCCATACCCATCCAGGTTGCGCCCGCCGTTGAGTCAACAGCAAATATGCACTGACCTGCATTAAGATAGTTTGCCGGATAGCCCTGTATCTTAAAGGTGCAAAAAGCTCTCGTTTTTGCATGGTCGGCAATGGTATAAAGCAGGTCCTTGGTAGTATCGTTAAACAAAAGGATATCACCCTTATCATTTGAATAATCCCCATCAAGCTGACTGAGCATCTGTATCATCATGTTGTCTGTGGATTTATATATAAAAGGTATCATAATCTTTTGTCCGTTTACTGTAAAATTACCCTCGGCATCCTTCTTCATTGCCGCCTCGGACACCTCAAAAACAAAATCCCAAGTGAGCACCCGGGGCAGTTCATACCCCAGTGCTTCAACATAAGTTTTGTTCACATAACAAGCCTCGGTCGATCTCATAAACGGCAGGGCATAATAATCTGCTCCCAGTCTGCACTCTTCAAGAAATTTTGGGATTATCTCTTCTGCTTTTGGAGAATCAAATTTCAGCTCACTTCCGCCAAAGCCGTATTTTTTATCCTGCATCAGCTCGCCCAGAGGCACAACCGTGTTTTCACCCGTCATATAGGTTGCGATGTGGTCAGGGTATGTGATGCACACATTAGGTGTTGTGTCTGTTGCAATATTTGTGATAACATCACTGTATATTCTGCCGTAATCGGTGTAAAGCTTCAGAGTGACCTTAATATTAGGATAAAGCTTTTCAAAATCCTCAATAGCTTTTTTATAGATGTTGACCTGTGTGATATTTGTGTCATTTTTTGCCCAAAAGGTTATCTCATAATTTTTTGAAGCATCGAATTCTGCAGGTATCTCAAAAGGTGATGTATCCTTTGCGCCGTGACAGGAAACAAGCATTGGAGCACATAGGCAAAGACAGATCACAAAGGCAAATATTCTCTTTATCATCCCTTTGTACCTCCTCTTGCAACACCCTCCATTATCTTTTTGCGGAATATGAGGAACAATATTATCAGCGGAACCGATATAACCACAACAGATGCCATCATTGCAGGGATATTCTCTCTTCCAAATCCGTTTTCCCTTATCTCCTGTATACCGTTTGAAACCAGGAAATATGCAGGATCATCTGTAATGAGTCTTGGCCACACATAGGAGTTCCAGCACTCTATTATCTTGAGTATTGTAACAGTAATGACCGTTGGCTTGCACATGGGAAGCATCACCTTAAACATATATTTAAGGTCTGTAGTTCCGTCCACCTTTGCGGCAAGATAAAGCTCGTCCGGTATCTGAGAGAAATTCTCCTTTAACAGATAGATATAGAACACCGAGGTGACAGATGGCAGGATAAGCCCCGGAAAGCTGTTTCTGAGACCCAAGTTTGTTACCGTTACAAAATTCGTTATAACAACAAGCTCTCCCGGGATCATCATTAGTGCCAAAAACATAGTGAAAAGCAGGTTCTTTCCCCTGAAGTTCAGTCTTGCAAAGGCAAATGCCGCCGGAATTATAACCACAAGCATTATTGCCGTTGTTGCAAGGGTAAAGATCAAGGTGTTTACAAAATAGTCAAGAAGCGGAACGCTTTCAAAAGCGGTAAAATAGTTTTCAATAGTTGGCGAAAGAGTAAAAAGCTTTGGTATATGCTCGCCGTTATAGGCACCGTAGCTCTTAAAGCTTGTGAGTATCATCCAGTAAAAGGGGAATAGCACTATAAGTGCCCAAAGAGAAAGCAGGATATAAACTATTATCTTTCCTATGCTCGGCAGATTCTTTTTCTCTTTTTTAGGGGCAATATTCTCAGTCATAGAGGGCACCTCTCTCAGTAATGTACGTGCTTTCTGCTGACAAGCAGATTGATAACCGTTATGGTAAGCACTATTGCAAAAAGGACTATAGCAGCAGCCGATGCATATGATGGGAAGCCTCCGCCGTCGCCGTAAAGCATATCATAAACATATCCCACTATAGTATTCATTTCAGAAGCGTTAAGGTTTGTTCCGAAGAGCGCCACAGCATCGCTATATGCCTTAAAAGCTCCTATAAAACCCGTTATAACAAGATAGAATAGCATTGGGGATATCATAGGAAGAGTTATCTTTGTAAAGGTCCTTAGCTTTGATGTTCCGTCTATCTTTGCCGCATTGTAATATTCATTGTTGACCGAAGCCAGCGCACTTGTTAAAATAAGGATCTTAAATGGCATTACCACCCACACGGTATAAACGCACAAAACCAGCATCTTTGCCCAGTAGGGGCCGTCAATAAAATCCACAGTGCTTCCGCCAAAGAAATTTATTATCATATTTACAAAGCCTTCAGAATATGCCGTGGGCTTAAACAAGATCATAAAAACAAGTCCTACTGCCAGCGTGTTTGTAACATAGGGAAGAAAATAAACCGTTTGAAAAAGATGTCTCAGCCATTTAACAGAGCTGAGCCCGACAGAGATCAGCAGTGCAAGAGCCGTTGAAAGCGGCACCGTTATAATAACGAGAATAAAAGTGTTTTTCAGCGCCTGCAGAAAATAGGGGTCACGCAGTATATAGGAATAATTATATGTTCCTATCCCCATATAAAGCTGAGAAGAGGAATTATATCCCTCCTCAAAGGAATATATCAGCACATCCACCAAAGGATAGACCATAAAAACGCCTAAAAATATTATGGCAGGCAGAAGATAGAGCCACGCCTTATAGTTATTCTTTTCCATTTCATACTCCCAAAAGAACTTAATATCGCCTTAATTATACCATAACACACCTGATTTATCAATATTTACCGATGATTTTATTTAAAAATCACCCATTTACCTAAAATCATCTTGTGCTTTTGACATTTTCTCTGTATTCGCTTGGCGATTTCCCCATCACTTTTTTAAATATCTTGGAAAAATACTGAACGTCCATAATTCCACAGTGAAGGGCAACCGTCTGGATCTGAAGCTTGGTTGTTTCAAGCAGATGTGCCGCACGCTTCATTCGTCTTTCCCGAATGTATTCGGTCAGGCTCTTTCCGGTCTCCCTTTTAAATATGCCGGAAAGATATCCCGGGCTTACACTGTGCTGTTCTGCCAAAACGCTCAAAGAAAGCTCAGAGGAAAGATCCGCATCAATTTTCAATATCACCTTTTGAACGATAGGCGAATAATCTCTTGTGGAATGTTTGCGCACAAGACGGCAATATGAGCGAAACATATCCCGCATACCGCTCTCAGCGTCTTTTTTGCTTTGAAACAGCTCTATGCTCACCGCAAAATCAGAGGATACACGATCGAGATAAACAGGGTGAACTCCGCCTCTCTCAGCGGCCTTGCGGAGAAGAGTGTTCATAATTATACAATAATTTTTGATATTGCGAAGCGGGTCAGCCGTACGCCTTTCAAAAAAAGAATCGGCAAAGGCAGGTAAAAACTGTGTTTCCTTATGAATATGCCCCAGAGAAACCGCCTCCATCATTTCATTTTCATAGCTGTATCTTCTCTCCATAATATCCATATTAAGCAAGGAATCATCATATTTTTCATTATGGAGCGGGGAAGGAAAATAGCTTTCATCATAGCTTTTGTCCACCACCGTATATGCAGAAAATCCGAAAACTCTCTCGCAAAACAGATCAATCATTGCGAAAACCGAATCCGTTTCTCCAATAACAGGCACGCCACGCAGATATCTCTCAAGAGCTTTTTGATTTTTGGGATGTATCCTGTTTTTTTCTCCGATCTCAAGAAGTCTCTCGTCTGAAAACACCGAATTTATATACGGGCCGGCAAAAAACAGCAGTTGTTCCGACTGCATAGGCAATAGAAAATAAATATATGAAAGATCAAAGCTATCCTTTAGCTTATAAACCGTTTGGGGCTTTATTTCTCCAAGGAAGCCCGCTACAGTTTCTTTTTCGCTGTGCAAAAGTGCCGAACGGTCAAACATTTCATCCAAATAGCTGCCGGTGGATATCTCGCCACTCCTTAGCCTCAGCCTCTCAAAAACTTTTTTCATATATTCAAGCTCACTGCTGTAAAACACATTTCTACCCCCATTCGGCATTTTTTCCAATATCAAACTCATTATATCATTTTTTTTGTATATTTACAATATATTTTTATACAAAAAGATTAAGATAATACAAAATTATATAAAAAAAATACTCACGCTATTTGCTAAAATACTCTATACTTAAATAGGTGATCTATTTGTTCGCATAAAACAAAATTCTAAAAAAACTCAATCTATCAGAAAAGAGGAATTTTTATGGAAAACCAAGTTAAAAACCAAACAAAAACACACAGAAAATTTGGCATTCGAGACAGCATCGCTTATGCCGCAGGCGATCTTGGCTGCAACATGAGCTTTGCTCTTAAGGGAACTATGGCTCTCTTCTGGACACAGGTAATGGGCATGAGTGCTTGGTATTCTCTGCTCCTTATAATCGTTCAGGTTTGGGATGCTATCAATGACCCGCTGATAGGCTCTATGATAGACGCCGATAAGCACAAGTATAAGAGAAATAAATTTCTGCAGTATATCTGGGTAGGCTCTATCGGTCTGATAATTGGCGGTGCCTGCTGCTTCCTCCCATTCCCCGGCGCACCCGTTTGGGCTAAGTTTATCATATTCATTGCCGGTTATGTTGTTTGGGACGCTTTCTATACAATTGCAAATGTCCCCTACGGTTCGCTTCTCTCTATCATTTCGGATAAATCTGCCGACAGAGCCTCCCTCTCTGCTTGGCGTTCAATAGGCTCTATGGTTGGCAATATGCTCCCCATGGTCATCCTGCCATTTATTATTTATAATAAAGACGAATCTCTCAACGGAAATATGGTCTTTATCGCTGCTCTTATAATGGGTGCACTGGGATTCATATGCTTCCAGTTTATGATAAAGAATACCGAGATAAGGGTTGATACCGACACCAGGCTAAACGAAGATCAGCCTAAATTTAATGTTTTCAAAGCTCTTGCAAACTTTGCACGCAACCGTCCCGCTGTGGGTGCAACTCTTGCGGCTATGGGTATGTTTGTTGGTATGCAGGGTGCTGCAACAGCCGTTTCGGTTACATTCCAGATCTATTTTAAAAACACAGAGATCTCGGGTATAGTTCAGCTCTTTGCCATGATACCCATAGTTGTGTTTACACCTCTTGCCCGCAAAATGGTTGAAAAATACGGCAAAAAGGAGCTTTCGGTAGTTGGCGCGATCTGCTCTATCATAGGCGGTCTCGGGCTCTTTATAATCTTCCCTGAGAACACCGGCCTCGATCTTATCATTTACATACTTTGTCAGCTTGTTTACAGCCTTGGTCTCGGCATCTATTCTACAGTTTCATGGGCTATGATGGGTGATGCTATAGACTATAACGAATGGAAAACAGGAAAGAGAGAAGAGGGCGTTGTTTATTCGCTTCACTCCTTCTTCCGCAAGCTGGCTCAGGGCATCGGCCCCGCTGTTGCGCTTATAATAATGCAGGGTATGGGTTATGTTAATAATGCAATAGATCCAAAAACCGGCGCTGCTTTTATCGACCCCACCCTTCTCCCCTGGGAATTTGCCATTGAGCTCCGTACCCTTGTAGCGATTCTGTTCCTGGCTTCGGCTGTTATGCAGTTTGTTGGTCTTGGACTCATTTACAACCTGGATAAGAAGACCCTTGCTAAAATGAACAAGGAGCTGGGCAGAGCGCAAACCGAGGACGTAAACTCTCAGACTTGATTTGATATTTTTCACCCGATGTCCGGCCGATGATCGGTCGGACATCTTTAAGCAAACAAGTTTACATTCATTTGATAAAATAGTATCATAATATTAAAAACAAAACAGGAGTAAAAACAGTGAGAAACACAATAAATATCAATAAAAACTGGCTTTTTGTAAAGGACACAGCCGATATAAATGCAAGAGATGGCGTGGCTGTCGATCTGCCCCACACATGGAATTCAGAGGACGGCTATGACGGTGGAAACGATTACTTCCGCGGCTCCTGCCTCTATGTAAAAACACTAAAAAAGGCAGAGCTCCCCACAGCCGACCGCTATTACCTTGAAATATGCGGAGCAAATTCTTCAGCTGATGTTTATGCAGGCAGAGAAAAGCTCGCGCATCACGACGGAGGATATTCAACATGGCGAGTTGATCTTACCGAAAAGCTTGGCGATGAAACAGATATTGCAATAATCGTCGATAACTCCCCAAACGAAACAGTTTATCCCCAAATGGCTGATTTCACCTTTTACGGCGGCCTTTATAGAAACGTTAATTTGATCGCAGTGAGCGAATCTCATTTTGACCTGGATTATTACGGCGGAAAGGGCATAAAAATCACCCCTTATGTTGAAGGCAAGGACGCAAAGGTTGAGGTTGAAGTATTCACAACGCCCCTGAAAGAAGGTCAAAGGCTGCGTTACACCCTCTATGACAAAGAGGAAAAGGAGCTTCAAAATATTGAATCTGCCGATAGCAAGGTCATCTTTGAAATAAAGAATGTTCATCTTTGGAACGGAAGAAAGGATCCTTACCTCTACTGCTGTGAGGTTGAAATTATTGAGGGAGAAAACGTTATCGACAATGTGTGCTCACGCTTTGGATGCCGCACATTTAAAATAGATCCCAATAATGGCTTTATTCTCAACGGCGAGGAATACCCCCTTCGCGGAGTTTCACGTCATCAGGACCGCCTCGGCTTTGGAAATGCCCTGCTCCCCGAGCATCACGAAGAGGACATAGACCTTATTATGGAGGTGGGCGCAACAACGATTCGCTTGGCGCACTATCAGCACGATCAGTATTTTTATGATCTGTGCGACGAAAAGGGTCTTGTCATCTGGGCAGAGATACCTTATATTTCAAAGCATATGCCAGGTGGCAGAGAAAACACGATCTCTCAGATGAAAGAGCTGATAACACAGAACTACAACCATGCTTCTATCGTTGTATGGGGCCTTTCAAACGAAATATCCATTGGCGGCTCGGACGGCGATCTGCTTGAAAATCATCGGATACTCAACGATCTTGTTCATGAAATGGACAAAACAAGACTTACAACTATTGCGGCAGTTTCAATGTGCAAAACAGACGATCCCTACCTGCTTATACCCGATGTTGTTTCCTACAACCATTATTTCGGCTGGTACGGCGGCGATACAAGTATGAACGGCCCTTGGTTTGATAAATTCCATGCAGAGCATCCCACCATTCCGATAGGTATAAGCGAATATGGCTGCGAAGCTCTTAATTGGCACACCAGCGATCCAAAGCAAGGTGATTACACCGAAGAGTATCAGGCATATTATCATGAGGAGCTTATAAAGCAGCTATTCAGCCGCAAGTACATTTGGGCTACTCATGTATGGAATATGTTTGATTTTGGTGCAGATGCAAGAAATGAGGGCGGTGAAAACGGTCAGAACCACAAGGGTCTTATCACCATGGACAGAAAGTATAAAAAGGATGCTTTTTATGCTTACAAGGCTTGGCTTAGCGATGATCCCTTTGTTCATCTTTGCGGAAAAAGATATGTAGACAGAACAGAAGATATCACAAAGGTTACAGTTTATTCTAACCTACCCGAAGTAGAGCTTTTTGTCAATGGCGAAAGCATCGGCAAAAAGACTGCCGAAGATCATTTCTTCTATTTTGACGTTAAAAACGAGGGTGAGAGCAAGATCGTTGCAAAAGCAGGCGAGCTTACCGATGAGGGTACTATACGCAAGGTCTCCGAAATGAATATGGATTATGTTCTGCGCGAGGTGGGCGCAGTGCTCAACTGGTTTGACGTTGTCGAACGCCCCGGTTACTTCTCACTCAACGACAAGATCTCAGACATTATGGAATCTAAGCGCGGAAAGCTTTGGTTTATCGGCGTGGGTCTGAAAATCAAAAAGAAGATGGACGCAGGCAAAAAGAAAGCAAAGGGCGAAAAGAAATCCGGTGGATTTGATGTTGATCTTAAGGCAGACGGAGGACTTATGCAAATGATGGGTGGATTTACCGTTCTCCGTCTTACAAGTATGATGGGCATGATGAACGTAAACTTCACCAAAGAAGAGCTGCTGAAGTTAAATGCTAAACTGAATAGAATAAAGAAACCAAAAAAGAAAGCACAGTAATGCCCTAAAACTCCGGAAGCGATCGGCTTATGCCGATCGCTTTTTTCTAACAAAAAAACAAAAAGGGCTGTCTTCACTTGGAAGACAGCCCTATAAGCACTATTTATTTAATTATCACTCGGGAATAACGATCTCGATCTCATGACCTGCAGCATGAGACTTAGCGATACCGTCAAGAATAGCCTGGTTGTATACGATGTCTGCAGAAGGAACAGGAGCCTTGCCGCCATATTTGCAAGCATCCAGGAAGGAACGAACCTTTGCGTCCCAAAGGTTGACATCGGGAAGCAGCGGAACAACAGTTTCAACCTGCGAACCTGCAACCTCGTGATAGATTGTCATAGGCTTTGTAAGTGTACCGTTCCAGCAACCTGTGGAAGGAACGCGGAGACCTCCCTTTGTTCCGAGGAATATTGTATCACCGGGGGTGTCGATATTCATAGCCCAAGCTATACGGAAGTCGAGAGTAATGCCGCCTTCAAGACGAATGAAAGCTGCTGCGAAGTCGTCAACGCCGAACTTCTTTGCATACTCGGGATGACCTGTTGCTACATAATTGGAGTAGTTAGGATCTGTTCCGAAGAATGCGGACTTGTAACCGGAAACTGTGAGAGGCTTGGGATTGCCGAGAGCATTCAGAACAAGGTCGAGAGAATAGCATCCGATATCAGCCAGTGCGCCGAGACCTGCTGTTTCGTCCTCAATGAATGTTGTTCCGAAGGGGGTAGGAATACCGCGACGGCGGCCGCCACCTGTCTGAACATAGTAGATCTGTCCCAGCTCGCCACTCTGAATGATCTTCTTGATCATCTGCATATTGGGGCTGAATCTGGGCTGGAAGCCGATAGAAATTACCTTTCCGCTTCTCTTCTCTGCCTTAACGATCTCAGCAGCCTCTTCGATTGTTACGCACATGGGCTTCTCAAGAAGAACGTTGATGCCGTTATCAAGAGCATAGATTGCGGGACCTGCATGCTGACGGTTGTATGTACAAATGGATACAGCATCAAGCTTCAGGCTCTTATCGTCGATCATTTCCTTGTGAGATGCGTAGTCGGTCTTTGCGCCTTCGATGCCGTATCTTTTCATAAATGCCTCAGCCTTGCCGGGGACAAGGTCTGCAGCTGCAACGATCTCAACATCAGGCTGTCTCATATAAGCCTCAATATGAGCCTCTGCGATCCAACCTGTACCGATGATACCTACACGCATTTTCTTTGTGGTATCAACATCCTTAACTTCCTGATTTTTCTCAAACGCATTCATATCTGCCATGGGAAAATCCTCCTTATTAAATATAGAGATTTTTTGTTTTTATAATGTCAAAAGAGCTTTGCTGCCCTATTGCAATCAGTTTCCAAGTGTTTTAAGATAGTTTCTTGAAAGCTCGATAGACTCAAGAGGTGTTTTTTCCATACTGGGTCTATCCTGTTCAACAACAACCCATTCTGTGCCTGCATCCTCGCAAGCCTTGAGAATGTTATACCAATCCTGGCAGCCATAGCCAACAGGACGAAGCTCGAATTCCGGAGCCGCAGTAACCTTCTTTTCGATACCGATAAGCTCATACATATCATCGGACTTAGAACCAACAAAATCCTTCAGATGAACAACAGGTGCTCTGCCGGCATACTTCTTAACATAGCCTGCAGGATCCTCGCCGCCCACATTTACCCAGCAGGTATCAAGCTCTGTTGCAAGAAGATCCTCTGATACTGTTTCGTAGAGCATATCCAGAGCGTATGTACCGTCTAACTTAACAAATTCAAAATCGTGATTGTGATAAAGCAGCTTAATGCCCTGCTTTTTGCACTCTTCACCTATCATCTTAATGCTCTCGACAGTCTTTGCCCATCCGGGTGTGCCGGGGCGATCCTCTTCGGTAAGGTAAGGAACAGCGATATACTTACAGCCTATGAGAACATAGTCCGCAACAACCTTTGCGGTATCAGCAACAAGCTCCTTAAGAGAAACGTGAGCAGAAACAGGCACAAGACCGATCTCCTGACACATCTTTTTTACATCCTCGGGAGAATTGTCGTAAAGACCTGCAAATTCTACGCCTTCATAACCCATCGCCTTTATTTTTTCAAGAGTTCCTCTGAGGTCAGCCGCAGCATCTTCGCGCACAGAGTAAACCTGAACAGCTACAGGAAATTTCATAATTGTCCTCCAAAAACATATATATTCAGAAAAACATATTTTCCTATTGTTATTATAAGATAAATCAAGCCTTTTTACAAGACATTTGTAGGTGTATATAAGACAAATATTGCTATGATTAAAAATCGCCCTTACATTGTGGCAAAATCGTCTTATTCATAGCAAATAGTTACCACTGCCATTGAAAAACATATCATTTCAGAGTTTTATACTTTTGCCGTTTGTGTTTATTCTCAAACAAAAATCATACATTATTGCAATGTGATACAGCAATAAATTGCTCTATTGTTCAAAAACAAAAATAATGTATATATTTTTGTGTGTTGACATTCTTGCCATATTAAATTAAAGCCACAACTTGGCGCAGGAATATAGACTTTTCGATTTTTTTGTGTTATAATGTATATACAAACATCAATCGTCGAAAGGATAGAAATGAGAAAAGAAAACATAGCCCCAAAAGGCGGCAGCGCAAGCAAGATAGAAGAGCTTTTCGGCAACGATTTTCTTGAGCAATCAAAAGATTGGCTCCAGCAATATAACAAGCTCATGGCATATTATCGCTGTGCCATAATGGAAATAGAAACAAAATTCAATGTCCTCAATGAAGAGTTTTCTCTTCGTCACGACAGAAACCCAATAAGCGATATAAAATCACGTTTGAAGCACCCTGTCAGCATAAAGGAAAAGCTGGAAAGAAGACATCTTCCGCTGACACCGGAAGCAATTGAAAATAATCTTGGTGATGTTGCAGGCGTCAGGGTCATCTGCGCTTTTCCTGAGGATGTTTACATTCTCGCAAACGCCCTTCTAAGTCAAGACGATATTACACTGATAGAGAAAAAAGACTATATCATGCGCCCCAAGGACAATGGCTACAGAAGCCTGCATCTTATCGTAAAGGTGCCGATATTTCTCGCACACGAGAAAAGAGAAATGAAGGTTGAGATCCAGCTTCGCACCATTGCAATGGATGTTTGGGCAAGTCTTGAACATCAGCTGAGATATAAGAAAAGCTTTGAATTTACCGAGGACATGGCGAAAGAGCTTCAGATCTGCGCCGCTCTTTCTGCAGAGCTTGATGAAAGAATGGATGCACTACGCGCTCATGTTCAGTTACACGAAGAAAGCGACCCATACCATGAATAAAAACAGACTCACCTATATAGCAAATATTCTCTTTCCATGCGTTTTGTTTTCCGCAGTGGCGGGAACCCTAACAGCAACTGCAATATTCCTTTTCAAGCTGCTCTCCTCAGCCATTATAGAGCTATCGGGAAAAATATATTCTGCTGTGCGACTTGATCTTAGTCTGCTTCCTCTGCTTATCATCGGGGCGGTTCTGATCGGTCTTATGGCAGGATCTCTCCAAAAAAAGAGCCCGGGCTGCAGAGGTGGAGGAATACCCACAGCAATTTCTGCCCTTCGAGGATATGTACCACTCAAAAAAACACGAAGCATAATTTCTGTGTTTCTATCATCAATGCTCACTTATATCGTGGGCATTCCTTTAGGCACCGAAGGGCCAAGCGTACAGATCGGAACTCTCATAGGTCTTGGAACCTCAAAGGTTTTCGGAAAAAAACATCCTGCATGGGACAGATATATAATGACAGGCGGCGCCTGCGCAGGATTTTCTGCTGCCACAGGCGCTCCCCTGAGCGGTTTATTTTTTGCCTTTGAAGAAGCCCACCGCCGTTTTTCCCCAATGATATTCATGATGGCTGCCATGACTGTTGCCTCCTCATCTGCAGTAAGCGAGCTTATCTCCCGTTTTTTCAAGATTCCAACAACTCTTTTCAGCTTTGAAATAAAAGAAATATTGCCGATAAAATATATATGGTTGTCACTGATCGTCGGTTTCATCTGCGGGGTATGCGCCCTGTTTTTCACCAAGGCATACAGTACTCTGCGCAAGATAATAAATGTTAAGCTATGCCACATTCCACCCCTTTGCAAGACAGTACTGATATTCCTCATTGTTGCTGTGATAGGCCTCTGCTCTACAGCATTTATCGGAACAGGCCATGATCTCATAAACGATATTATAAACAGAAAAGGAATATGGCAGCTTCTCATAATAGTTTTTTGCATCAGAGCCTTTCTTTTGATAATCAGCAACAGCCAGGGCATAACCGGAGGTCTTTTTGTACCCACCTTGGCCTTCGGCGCAATTATCGGTTCTGCGTGTGGTGAGATTGCACAAAAGCTGGGACTTATCGAAGCTGAATACTATATCATCATCGTGATAATAAGTATGGCATCATTTTTGAGCGCCTCATCCCGAACTCCCATAACGGCTATCATGTTTGCTATCGAAGCCCTTTCGGGAGGCTCTAATATTCTGCCAATTATGATCGGCGCTACATTTTCATTTGTAATCATTGAGCTTATGGGTATACCTTCACTTGCCGACATTGTTATCGAAGGAAAGGTGGATGAATACAACAAGGGGCTTTCTCCCAAAATCATTGATGCTTATTTCACCGTTTCGAAGAATGCTTTTGTTATCGGCAAAGAGATACACGACGTTCTCTGGCCTGCCTCCTGCGCAATAATCTCGGTAAACAACATTCCATCTTCTTCTCGGATCGGCGCAGGAATGACTGCAGGTGATATTCTGCACATCCACTGCAGAACCTTTCACCCGGAGCTCACCTGCGCACAGCTTGAAGCACTTGTGGGAAAGCAGAAATTCAGCATTATAGGGAACGCAACAGACACTGCCGAAAGCGGAGACGCTGTTCCCGACGCCTGATAATGAGAGGGAAGAATGGAAAACGCAGAGCTTGTAGGATATAAAAGCACATTTCATTTTATAAGGCAATCAAGCAGGTCACCGGAAAGACCCCCGGAAAATTCAAGGATTAACTATACTTCAAAAACAAATAAAAGCCCACTGCGATATCTCTCCGAAAGATCGGTTTCGGAGAACGAAAGCAGTGGGCTTTTGTTTATTCTGTTCTAAGTGCAACTACAGGATCCTTTTTAGCCGCAATTCTTGATGGTATAAGTCCTGCTACAAGTGTAAGTCCCATGCTGAGACCAACAAGTATCAAAGCACCTCCCACGGGCAGAACTGCGTTAAGCGAAGGAATACCCGTTAGTGCGTGTAGAATTATATTTATGATAATGTTGAACACAAGTGTGACCGCAATACCGATCGCTCCCGATGAGAACCCAACGATAAGCGTTTCGGCATTGAACACTCTTGAAATATCTCTCTTCGATGCACCGATGCTTCGGAGTATACCGATCTCTTTTGTTCTTTCAAGCACAGAAATGTAGGTTATAATACCTATCATTATGGATGAGACCACAAGTGAAATTGCAACAAACGCAATTAGGACATATGATATTGCGCTTATTATGGTTGTGATCGAAGACATGAGAAGGGCAACATAATCGGTATATGATATCTGATTTTCCTCTAAGGCCTTTTCATTATAATCACTGATAAGCTCCGAAATAACATCCTTATCCTCAAAGGTCTGTGCGAAAATATTTATTGTGTCAGGTCTTGTTCTGTCTACATATCCAAGCTTATGGAGATTCTTTTCATAGGTTGAATCCGACACAGTAAGTGGCATAAATTTGTCGTGAAGTAATGCAAGCTGAGTCTCGCTGTAGCTTGTCTCATCAAATTTAGATGAAAGCTGATCCATAGTCATAGAACCAAAGCCTGCCTTTATACTCTCTGCATATTCGAAAGTGATCTGCGCAGTGAGTATCTGAGAAATATAGGTGTTTTTTTCTTCATCCGTCATTTCCGAAACTATTCCCGCAACAGATGCTTCATCCATTCCCGACTGAGAAACAAGTGCCGCAATTATTGTCTGTTCCTGCGCCTGGGGGGGCATAACACCGAGCCTTGCAGAAAGCTGTTCTGCTATATATGCCTCACTTGGGATAGAAGCCAATGCCATATAATATCCCGCTTTTGAAGCATTGTCTGCTGTCTCCAGATACTGTCTGAACGCTTCAGCTTTTTCTGCATCCGAAAGCTCATATTCTTCCTCCGATGGGAAAGGCAGACCGCTCAGCGCATCCCTTGAGGCATCTGCAAGCTGTGCCTTAACTATCTCGTTATTTTCTGCAACCCCGATAACATAATCGGTCAGTGCCGATGTGTATCCGAGAGAGCCTTGTATCATAGAAGAAACGGCATTTTCACTTTGACGGATTATTCCTACTATTTTAAGGTCAACAGAGCGGCCGGTGTCTCTGTATAAAACATCAAGTCCGGTCTCTGTTGCCGAAAGATCTATATATATTCCGTCTGCCTGCTTTTGAAAACGGTTTGCCGAGGGTATAAGTCTAAAGCTCATACCGCATATTTCTTCATAGCTCCATGTGCCAAGCGAAGAAATATCTATCTGCTCTCCCTTTGATGCCTTAATCATAGCATCCCTCATTTCGGCCTCTGTTTTAAGTCCCAGAGCATAGAGGGTAAGATCTGTTATTTCATTGTTTTCGTTTACTACCAAAACTATTTCATCAAAGCTTTGGGGCCATTTGCCGTATATAACGTCGTACTGGTCATAGAGCAGCGGATTTATCAGCTCGCCTTCTCTGCCCGAGAGCATCTCCTCCCAAACAGTCATAGCTCCGCTTGACGCCATTGGATTTGCTTCCATTCCCTGCTGCATCATTTCATTCATTCCGCCGGCACCGCTCTCGGTGCCCAAAGCTCCTCCGCTCTGTGTGGCAAAACCGGTAAATGAAGCGATCAGCTCCATAACATCGCTTTTCACTATCTTGCTGTCTTTGTTTTTTGTATATATATCGAAATCCAGATCATAGGAATATTTAATCGCCGAAACGCAATCCTCAAAGCCTTTTTCATTTTCAATATATTCTTTAAAGGCTTTAAGATTGTTTTTGCTGGTTTCTATAGAATTAAGCTTGTTGACAAGATCATACATTACAGGGCTTGTATAGACTTTGTCAAGCTCGTGCTCCTCAGTTCTGTCGCCCTGATCCATCATAGTGGCAACAAGCTCCGTCATATCAACATTTTCATGCTGTATAGTTATTGGATAGCTGGAAAGAGTATCCTCTTGAACTCTGTCGATATACGCCTTAACTCCCGAGGACACCGAGAGTATCAGTGCGATGCCGATGATGCCTATAGATCCTGCAAAGCTGGTGAGAAAGGTGCGTGTTTTCTTTGTCATAAGATTGTTGAGAGAAAGAGACAGCGCTGTGAAGAACGACATTGATGATTTCTTGTGCTTTTTGTCATTCTTCTTTTTCTGTTGTTTCTTTGAAAGCACCTCAATACTCTGACCGTGATAGGGATCGGAATCCTCAATAACAAGGCCGTCAAGCAGCTTAACAGTTCTTGTGGCATAAGTCTCGGCAAGCTCTGGATTGTGAGTTACCATTATTATCAGCTTATCTTTTGATATCTCTTTAAGGATATCCATTATCTGAACGCTTGTTGCCGTATCAAGAGCACCTGTAGGCTCGTCTGCAAGAAGTATCTCCGGATCGTTTACCAATGCTCTTGCGATAGCAACCCTCTGCATCTGACCGCCCGACATTTGGTTTGGCTTTTTGGAGAGCTGATCTCCAAGGCCCACCTTCTCAAGTGCTTCCTTAGCGCGACGGCGTCTTTCAGCCCTTGAAACACCGGAAAGAGTCAGCGCCAGCTCAACATTTGCAAGCACAGTTTGGTGAGGAATAAGATTATAGCTCTGAAAAACAAAGCCTATGGAATGATTGCGATAGCTATCCCAATCAGAAGAAACAAACTCCTTTGTTGATCTGCCGCTTATTATAAGATCGCCGCTTGTGTAACCGTCAAGACCCCCCACAATATTGAGAAGCGTTGTTTTTCCGCAGCCCGAGGGACCTAGTACTGCAACAAACTCGTTCTTGCGAAATTCAATATTTATTCCCTTAAGTGCCTCAACCTTGCTGTCGCCTGCGGCATATTCCTTAACTATGTTTTTAAGTGTAAGCATATTCCTTCCTTTCTCTGTCAAAACCGACTGCATATGCGCAAAAAACCATTATACTGTTTTGATTATACACCTCAATAGTAAACCAAAAATCAACCCGCTGCCCTTTTTTTGAGGCAGCCGATAAAATTTGTTGTTTAAATGTACTCATTTTGCCCAAATTGTTAAAAAGCTGTTTTATCACTTGCATATTGGGTGATTTTGATATATAATGTTAATGAATGTTATTTTTTCGGAGGCTGAATATATGAGTTTGTGCACAGAGCTTGATAAGAGGATCAAAAACGGCACTGTTACAGTGCTTGGCATAGGAGTCTCAAACCGCCCTCTTATAGACTATCTTCTAAAAAAAGGGGCGCGTATCACAGCCCGTGATAAAAAAGACTATGCTTCGCTTATGCCCTATTCAGAGGAGCTTGAAAAAATGGGAGTCAAGCTTATTTTGGGAGGGAATTATCTCGATTCAATAAACGAAGATGTTATATTCCGTGCACCCGGTATACGCCCCGATCTGCCTCAAATATCAGAAGCAATAAAGAACGGGGCTCTTCTCACCTCAGAAATGGAGCTGTTTTTTGAGCTTTCTCCGGCAAAGATCCTTGCCATTACCGGAAGCGACGGAAAAACCACCACAACAACTATCACATACAAGCTTCTTGAAGAAGAGCTGAAGAAAAAAGGCAAAGGCAGAGCTTGGATTGGCGGCAACATCGGTGCCCCGCTCTTGCCATATGTCGATGAAATGACCGAAGAGGACTTTGCTGTCCTTGAGCTTTCAAGCTTTCAGCTTTTCACAATGCGCCGCTCACCAAACAGAGCTATTATAACAAATGTGACACCAAATCATCTTGATTGGCACAGGGATATGGACGAATATATAGAGGCAAAATGCAACATTTGCCGTCATTCCCCAATCTCTCATATAACGGTCAATTCCGAAAATGCTGTAACAGCCGAGATAGGCAGAAATTCGGATATCCAGACCACCTTCTTTTCTTCAAAAAATATAGATTATTCAAAGATCACACATTTAAAAGAAAACGCCTCAGCCATATATGAAAAGGACGGTTTTATTACATATTCTGACGGAAAGACCGAAGAAAAAATATTGAGGACAGAGGATATAAAGCTCCCCGGCAGGCACAATGTTGAAAATTATATGGCAGCTATTTCAATTACGCGGGGGCTTGTTTCAAACGAAACTATAGAAAGCATTGCAAAAAGCTTTGGAGGAGTGGCACACAGACTTGAATTTGTGAGAGAGCTTGGGGGCGTTAAATACTATAACAGCTCCATTGACTCCAGCCCCACAAGAACTGCAGCGGCACTTTCTGCCCTTATCGAAAAGCCAATAATCATATGCGGCGGCTATGACAAGCTGATTCCCTTCGAGCCTCTTGCAGAAGCTCTTTGCAAAAAAGCAAAAACGGTTATCCTCACAGGAGCAACAGCTAAAAAAATAAAAGCCGCTCTCCTTTCCTGCCCGCTTTTCGACGGAGACAAACTGCCCATAATAGAAAAAGCGGATTTTGAAGAAGCAGTCAAGGCAGCCGCAAACGCCGCCCGAAATGGAGACACGGTTCTCCTCTCTCCTGCGTGTGCCAGCTTCGATGCCTTTCCCAATTTTGAGATCAGAGGTAACAGATTTAAAGAGATAGTAAACTCTCTTTGATCCTTATAAATGAAAATGACTGATAATAAAAGACCAATTGGAGTTTTCGATTCAGGTATCGGCGGCATCAGCGTCCTTCGGGAGCTTGTTAAGATCGCACCAAACGAAAACATCATATATTTTGGAGATTCAAAAAATGCCCCTTACGGTAATAAATCTGTAGAAGAGGTAAGGGAGCTGACCTTCAGTACGGTAAAAAAGCTGTTAAATCTTGGGGCAAAAGCTCTGGTAGTAGCCTGCAACACGGCAACCGGTGCCGCCGTCAGATTACTTCGGCAAACCTATCCGGATCTGCCTATAGTTGGCATCGAGCCTGCAATAAAGCCTGCTGTGATCTATGGAGAAGAATCCCTTTCAAAACAGGACGGAAGTTCAAAAGTTCTTGTTATGGCAACACCTGTTACTATTTTACAAGCAAAATTCTCTCATCTTACTGAAGAATATGCAAACAGGGCAAATATCATTCCTTTGCCCTGCCCTCAGCTTGCGGAGCTTATCGAAAAAGGAGATCCTTTATCAAAGGAAATATGCGATTATCTGTCCGAGCTTCTTGCCCCACACAGTGATGTGGATTCGGTAGTTCTCGGATGCACCCATTATCCCTTTGTAAAAGATAGGATACAAGCCCTTCTGCCGTGCGCAAGGATCTTTGACGGAGGTCTTGGCACTGCAAGGGAAGCTATCAGAAGAATAAAGAAAAGCGGTCTTTCAAACAACCAAAACGAAAAAGGAAAAATAACCTTTATGTCAAGCAGCCCCGATGAATCGCTGGAGCTTTACAGAAAGTTTTTTGAAATGTAGCCCGAAAGGAAGATAAAATGCAATTCTGTGAAAAAGTTTTAAATCTTGCAAAGGAAGCCGAGGAAGCTCTCAAAGAGCACTTTGAGCGCATAGACAGCGTTTCTTTTGCAAACACAAACAAGATAATGGAAGCCTTTATGGAATACCGTGTTTCCGACGTGATGTTCAATCCCACAAGCGGATATGGCTATGACGATAAGGGCAGAGACACCCTCGATGAGATATGGGCAAGGGTCATGGGAGCCGAAAAGGCATTTGTACGCCACAATATTGTAAACGGCACTCACGCCCTGACCATAGGTATGTTTGGTCTGCTGCGCCCGGGAGACATTATGATCTCAGCAGCGGGCAAGCCATATGACACACTTGAAGAGGTTATCGGAATAGCAGGGGAAGCGGGAAACGGCTCGCTAAAGGACTTTGGCATAGGATATGAGCAGATTGAGCTGAAGGATGGCAGGCTTGACTTTGAGAAAATCGAAGAAAGCCTCAAAAAGCACGGAAAATCGGCAAAGGTCGTTTGGGTTCAGCGTTCCAAAGGATATCTCAACCGCCGAACTCTCACCGTTGCCGAGATAGGTGAGCTATCAGAGCTTGTTCACCGCATCTCAAAGGAAACCTATGTTGTTGTTGACAACTGCTACGGTGAATTTGTTGAAGCTTTTGAGCCAACTGCTCTGGGGGCAGACCTTGTCATCGGTTCTCTCATAAAAAATCCCGGAGGCGGAATGGCAGAGGTGGGCGGATATATCGCAGGCAAGGCCAGAGCTGTTGAGCTTGCCTCATACAGACTGACCTCGGTTGGAACAGGCTGTGAAGTGGGTGCAACCCTTGGACTTAACAAATCATTTTACAAAGGACTTTTTTATGCTCCCCACACGGTTGCACAGGCTCTAAAGGTTGCACACCTTGCGGCATATATATTTGAGCGGCTGGGCTATGACGTGGAGCCAAAATGGAATGAAGAAAGAAGCGATATTATACAACAGATAATAACCGGCTCACCCGAAGGACTTATCGCTTTTTGTCAGGGAATACAGGCAGGTTCGCCGATAGATTCCTTTGTTGCACCCGTTCCGTGGGCAATGCCGGGATATCAGGATGAGGTAATAATGGCGGCAGGTGCCTTTACACAAGGTTCTTCTATTGAGATCAGTGCAGATGGTCCCCTGCGCCCACCGTACACCGCATATCTGCAAGGCGGTCTTACATACGAGAGCGGAAAAATTGCAATTCTCTCTGCGGCAGAAGCAATGCTTTCTGTAAAGGAAAAACAGTAAAGAGGTACAAAAATGAAAAAAATAAGTGTTATTTTACTAATATTGGCAATTTCAGCATCACTTTTCGCCTGTTCGGGGAAGGAGGTAGACATTCCCGACGGAATGCAGCTTGCCTCGGGCGATGAGGTAGCATACCGCCTTTTCGTGCCCGGCGGCTGGATAATTACAGAGTCAAACGGAATTTGCGGCGCATATTATTCCACAAATGATAAATCCAGCATAACGATGAGCTCCTTTTATCCCGAGGGAGATATGCTCAGCATAAACGACTATTGGCAAAGCTGCGAAAACAGCTACAGTGAAACATATAAGAATTTTGTTCTTGAGGAAAAGCCTATCGACAATGCCTCAAACGCTATGCTGGGAGAAAAACCCGCTTTCAAATATGTTTTCACAGCAGATATTGACGGATCAAGTTATAAATTTATGCAGATAGTAACGGTTCATGACAATATGTTCTATACCCTGACATATACCTCCTCTGCCGATAACTACGCTTCTCACCTTGAAGATGTTGAAAAAACCGCTTCGGAGATTATTTTTAAATGATGGATCATATTTATTTTGACAACAGCGCAACAACGGCTCTTTCAGATAATGTAAAAGCCGCAATGAAAGACGCCATGGAGAGATACGGAAACCCCTCATCTTTGCACACAAAAGGTCTTGACGCGGAAAAAACACTGTCAGAGGCGCGAAAAAACATTGCCGAAGCCCTTGGAATACGGGCACTCAAGGATTCACAGCTGATCTTCACCTCCTGCGGAAGCGAGGCAAGCAATATGGCAATTCTGGGAACGGTATTTGCCAAGGCGAGAAAAATCGCAAACAAGATCATAACAACAGACAGCGAGCATCCCTCTGTTGAAATGCCTATGCGCTATCTTGAAGAAAAGGGCTTTAATGTAGTTCGTATTCCAACAAAAAACGGCGTGCTTGATATGGAAATGCTCCAAAAGGAAGCCGAGGGGGTCCTCCTTTGCAGTATGATGATGGTCAATAATGAAACAGGTGCATTATACGAGGTAGAAGAGGCTTTTAAAGCGGTAAAAGAAAAAAGTCCCGAGGCCGTTACCCACTGCGATGCTGTGCAGGGCTTCTTAAAGCGCAGATTCTCTGCCACATCTCTCGGGGCAGACCTCATAACCCTCAGTGCCCACAAAATTCACGGACCAAAGGGTATCGGTGCACTTTATATCGCCCCCGATATCATTAAAAAGAAAAAGATATCTCCCATTATCCTTGGCGGAGGACAGGAATACGGCCTGCGTTCGGGAACCGAAAACACCATTGGAATTGCGGGTTTCGGGACGGCGGCAAAAGAGGGCTTTGCAAATCTTGAAAGCTTTGTTTCCTCTATGGCGGCTATCAGGAATCATATCATAGAAAATCTGCCCGATGAAATAAAACTCAACAATCCGCAGGGGAAGTGCGCTCCCCATATAGTAAACATTACCCTGCCAAAAATCAAAAGCGAAACTATGCTGCATTTCCTCTCGGCAAAAGGAATTTTTGTTTCAAGCGGTTCAGCCTGTTCGTCTCATTCTGCTTCTCCCAGCAGCTCTCTTATTGCTTTTGGGCTTTCACCAAAGGAAGCCGACTGCTCTATAAGAATAAGTATTTGTGAAAACAATACGAAAGAAGAGGCCGATGCGCTTTGCATCGCCCTCTCCGATGGTCTCAAATCACTTGTGAGAATAAGATAGTAACTCTTGAAGCGGGCACGGAGACATTCTTTCGTCTCGGTCACACCATTGAGCATCAGATAAAGAAGCACGGAACACTTCCACCAAAGGATTTTCTCTTTGAGATGAAGAGAAGGGTTGTTCCCATTGACTTTTTCTCATGGCACATATATTGCACAGAGCCGCAAAAATTGTTGAACAAAGCCGAAACGGTAAAAACATTTCTCATTGAAGGCGGCTATGAAAATGCGGAAAACATTCTGAACGAGTGGAATTATGTTGCGGGATGGACAGATAAATTTGTTTATTCAATAAAAGCTATTCACAGTATTAAATCAAATTTAATAATAAATCAGGGGTGGGTAAATTGCTCTTTTTAAGCTTTTGATTCAGCCCCGATTTTATATCTTGGCTTTGCAGGAATAGTACACGCTTTTCCCACACATTGTTGTTTATAACATGATCATACAAGCACAAGCAAATAGACCGAGC
>JAZNCT010000095.1:0-37567 GCA_045587665.1 Eubacteriales bacterium | reverse complement strand
GGGGGGAGGCATCCTATTGCCTTCCGGCTGTCTTTAGTTAGATATTTTTTTAAAGCTTCCAACAGTTTCGTTGACGCTTGTTACAAAGGCAAAGGTTCCGGGATATTCTCTGACGATCTTTTGAAAATCTACGATCTGGTGCTTATTTATAACGCAGATGATTATCTGATTGCCGCTGTGAGGTGAAATCTCTGCTCACAAAAAACATTGCAAGGATGACGAGCGGTATGTTTATTATGAGAGACATATATCCCACATTGAAATTGAAAAGATACTTCTTCCTGTGGATCAGATATTCACATCGCTCATAACAGTGGCTGTAGAGTTGTAGTATTTGAAAATTTTAAGAGCCTTTGATGTGGCTTCAAAATAAACGGCGTAAAGCTTTGCATCCTTTTCAAAAACAGCAAAATAAACATCGGCGGCTTTTGAAGAAGAAACAGCACTGAAGATTTCTTCGGGAGCATAATCCTTTATTTTATGTTCATGAGTTGCAAGTGGGGCAATAAGGCGGCAATCCTTTATGCGAAAGGATACCTTTCGCTTTCTTGATCTTCCTCCGTAAATATTTGAAAAGGTAACTTCTCCGGAGACCATAGAATATTCATATTCCACCTTTATATATCTCCAGGTGAAAAACACCAGCATCCAAAGCGTGATAGGCATAAGGGCAAGGAGGGGGAACATCTTGCTCCAAAAACCGAATATAAACCACCCCACGATAAACAGAAAATATAAAAGAAGCATGCCCAGCTTTTTCAGTTTCCATTTTCCTTCGATCTTTTGTGACACCACATATTCATAGGTTGAAAATTCACTCATAACAAAAACCTCACATAAATTGTTATTATCAAGTATATTTTACATCCTCAAAACTGAAATGTCAATATAAAAATGCGTCAATTTTATTGTATAAAATGTTTTTTAGTCTTTTATTTAACAAACTACTTGAAAAATATGGCAGGATGTAGTAAAATATATAAAAACATCTCGGAGGATATAAAATGAAAGCAGTAATCACGGTAACGGGAAAGGATACAATGGGTATCATAGCAAAGGTCAGCGCAGTTTGTGCAGACAAGGGTGCAAATATTCTTGATATAACACAGAGCGTTCTCGGCGAATATTTTGCAATGATAATGCTCGCAGATCTTAGCTCTTTGAAGATACCATTTGCAGATTTTGTGGACGTGCTTGAAGAGCTTGGCAAGGAAAACGGACTTGCAATTCATGCAATGCACGAGGACATTTTCAACACCATGCACCATATTTGATTTTTAAGAGGTAAGACGAAAAATGCTTAATACTTCCGATATTCTTGAAACTATAAATATGATACGCGAGGAGAACCTCGATATCAGAACCATAACCATGGGCATTTCTCTCCTTGACTGCGTAAGTGAGGACGAAAACCGCCTTTGCGACAAAATTTACGATAAGATAACGAAAAGGGCTGAAAAGCTTGTTAAAACAGGATGCGACATAGAAAAGGAATACGGTATTCCTATAGTAAATAAAAGAATCTCGGTGACACCTGTTTCTCTGGTTGGAGGGGCTATCTCACCTGAGGGGTATATCAAGATAGCAAAGACTCTTGAAAGAGCGGCGCAAACTCTGGGCATCAACTTCATCGGCGGCTTCGGTGCGCTGGTGCACAAGGGGATGACGGTTGGCGCAAAGAACCTTATTTCGGTAATACCCGAGGCACTGGCAGAAACGAGTATGGTGTGCTCATCTGTAAATGTTGCAACAACCAAGGCAGGCATAAATATGGACGCCATAGCTCTTATGGGTAAAACTATAAAGCGTGCCGCATATCTCACAAGAGACGACCGATCTATCGGATGTGCAAAGCTTGTTGTGTTTGCAAATGTTCCCGAGGATAATCCATTTATGGCAGGTGCCTTCCACGGCATAGGTGAGCCAGACTGTGTTATCAATGTGGGTGTTTCAGGCCCCGGTGTTGTAAGCTCTGCTATTGCAAGGGCAGGTGCCTGCGACCTTAGCGAGCTTGCGGATATAATTAAAAAGACGGCGTTTAAAATAACGAGGGTTGGTCAGCTTGTTGCTCATGAAGCGGCAAAGAGGCTTGACACGCCCTTTGGAATTATAGACCTTTCTCTTGCACCCACTCCTGCTATAGGAGATTCGGTTGCCCACATTCTTGAAAATATGGGTCTTACCGTTTGCGGCTCTCATGGCACAACGGCTGCTCTGGCGATGCTGAATGACGCAGTTAAAAAGGGTGGTGTTATGGCATCCTCACACGTTGGCGGTCTTTCCGGGGCATTCATTCCTGTTTCCGAGGATGCGGGCATGATAAATGCCGTTGAGCAGGGTGCTCTTACCATTGAAAAGCTTGAAGCAATGACTGCTGTTTGCTCTGTTGGTCTTGATATGATAGCGGTACCCGGAGACACTCCAGAGGATGTTATATGCGGAATTATCGCCGATGAGATCTCTATCGGTGTTGCCAACACAAAGACCACAGCCGTGCGCGTTATTCCCGTTTACGGCAAGGGCGTTGGCGAGAGCGTTGATTTTGGCGGACTTCTCGGTCACGCTCCCATAATGCCTTTAAGCGGTGCTTCGCCGGCAAAGTTCATTGCACGCGGCGGCAGAATTCCCGCTCCTATCCACAGCCTTAAAAACTGATATATAATGATCCCCCAAGATTTCAGATTATCTTATCTTGGGGGATCGTTATATTTCCTGAAAATATTGGCAATAAAGTGGATAATATTCTAAAAAGGACAGCTCTCGTCCTGATAGATTTTAAATCATATAATTTCACCGAGAGCTATATAGAGTGCGTTTGAGGCGGCAAGGGTTCTGAGATATGATCTTTCTCTGCGTGGAGAAAGCCCGAGCAGTACGGCTCTATCGCCCTTTTCGCTTGATATGCCTACCCAAACAGTTCCAACAGGCTTTTCCGGGGTACCTCCTCCGGGGCCTGCAATTCCCGTTGTTGAAATTGCAATGTCAGCGCCGAGAGACCTGCGCACGCCTCTTGCCATTTCGATTGCTACCTGCTCTGAGACCGCTCCGTATTGCCTGAGCGAATCAGGACTTACACCGATAAGCTGCTCTTTGGCACTGTTTGCATATGTCACACAGCTGCCAAGATAAACATTACTGCTGCCGGCAATGTCTGTTATTCTCTTGGCAATAAGCCCTCCTGTGCAGGATTCGGCGGTTGCTATGGTCTTGCCTAAGTCCGAAAGTTTCGAAACAAGTG
Source organism: Eubacteriales bacterium (assembly GCA_045587665.1). Taxonomy (GTDB): domain Bacteria; phylum Bacillota; class Clostridia; order Oscillospirales; family CAG-272; genus SIG710. The sequence continues at coordinate 34,329 of JAZNCT010000095.1, read as the reverse complement.
CTGCTTCTATCGAGTCGCAGTCGATGCCGTATACGGCATCCTTCACTTCGGTCTCCATAATTCGGTCTATCATCTCTGTGCAAAGCTTATAAGCCTTTTCACGGCTTTCCGCCTTTGCCGTTATGCGCAGTCTCACTTCTCCCTCCTTGCAGTATGGGGCAATAGTGGGATTCTCAGAGCTTTCCATAATAGAGCGCAAAATGTTTTCAACAGTGGATTCTCCCATACCGAAGATGTTTATATTTCTGCTCACAAGAACTGAGGGGCTGCGTTCCAAAAGATATGGCATTACCTGCTCACAAAACAAAGGTTCAAGCTCTCTTGGAGGCCCGGGGAGCATTACGGCGGTAACACCGCTTTTTTCATCCTCAATGCAGATCCCGGGTGCAGTACCATAATCATTTTTAAAGAACATTCCGCCTTCGGGAATGTCAGCCTGCTTTTTGTTGTTTTCTGTCATGGTTCTGTTTGTCTCGGCAAAATATGATTCCATGTCTTTTATGATATCTTGATTTCTTATCAGCTTTCTGCCGAAAAATTCCGAAACAGTTTCCTTTGTCAGGTCATCGTAAGTGGGGCCCAGACCTCCGCTTGTTATGATAAGGTCAGAACGCTCTGCGGCGGCGGAAATTGCATTTTTCAGCCGTTGTGGATTATCTCCCACAACGCTTTGAAAATAAACGGATATTCCAAGCTCTGCAAGCTTTTTTGAAAGAAATGCGGCGTTTGTGTTAACTATGTCTCCCAGCAGAAGCTCTGTGCCAACGCAGAGGATCTCGGCAGTTTTGATCTCTTTCATGTTGCCTCCTTTAATACGGGTAGTATTTGTACCGGCATTGCCCGGCATTTATGTGAGGATAAAAACAGATTAGTCTATATTAAGTATAACATTTAAAAATTGATCCGTCAAGAATTCTTTGAATTTTTGTATTGACAAATTCAGAAAAGTTTAGTATAATATATGTTGTTTGCGGGCGTGGCGGAATTGGCAGACGCGCCAGACTTAGGATCTGGTGTCTTCGACGTGGGGGTTCAAGTCCCTTCGCCCGCACCAAGCCTTTAAACCCGGATCTTTTGCCCTTTGGTAAAACGTTCGGGTTTATTCTTTTATCGAAGAGTTATATGTTTTGCAGGGGGAAGAGCATGAACACTATTCAGAAAGATTTTTTGAATCTGTGCTATCTATGAAAAGGCTCCTGAAGGATATACCAGTTTTGAGAGCCAGTGACGGACTTGAAATAATCATTTGATATTAGACTTTTTGAAGAAAGGGATGATCTTATGCTTTGGGGAACATTTACCGCTGTTCACATAATCAGTTTAATCATTTGTCTTGTTGTTATCATCGGACTTCATTTTCTTTTAAAGCTTTTTTCCGAAAAAGTAAAAACAGGAGTACTTTTTGTTCTTTCGTTTGCCGGCATAGCGGCTATAATATTTAATCTTGTAATGTGGAATTCTCCTATAGAATATCTGCCGCTGCATATGTGCTCGATAAATGCAATGCTCCTTCCCATAACGGTTTTGACACGCAAGCGTGTTTTGGGGACAACAACGCTTTTCTGGTGCCTTGGTGCGGCTCTTGCACTGATAGTGAACACAGGTCAGGCAAATTTTGAAATAATGTCGCCAACATTTTTCTTTTTCTATGTTCCTCATATGCTTGAAGTGGCTGTTCCCGTGCTGCTTTTCACCACGGGATTGATAAAGTTTGATATAAAAACAGTGCCGTTTACTATAATCATCACAATGGTGATATATACCGGGGTGCATTTTGCAAATCTTGGCCTGAATGCTTATGCTGAGGCAAAGGGTCTTGTTGACTATGCAGGAAATCCTATCCGCGTCAATTATATGTATTCGCTTAATACCGATGGCAACCCTATGCTTGGTCTCTTTTATAATCTGATACCATTTAAATATTGGTATATGTATGGGGCAATTCCGCTGATAGCAGCTTATTTAGGAATTATTTGGGGTATAGAACGGCTTTGCGTGGTCGTAAAAAACAAAAAAAATCGCAATGAGTCGAAATAAGATAAAAAAATCTCTTGACAAAAGACAAAGTATTTTATATAATATTAACATAAAAGCGTTTGAGCGGAAATCAGTAACCGTTTTGCTGCTTTAAAGAGAGCTGTTGGTTGGTGCGAAACAGTAAATGCAGCGTTCGGTGAATTCATTTCGTTAGCTGTGGGCTGAAGGCTCTTGCTGTGTAGGCTTTACCGGAGCGACCGTTATATCGCAGGGTGTTTTTTGCACCTGATGAGATTCTTTTTGTGAAAAGAGAATGAAGCAGAGTGGTAACACGGTCATGTGACTGTCCCTGCATCCTCGCTATTGAGGATGCAGGTTTTTATTTGTAACAAACGCAGTATTACTGCGAAAATATAATTATAAACCAAGGAGAAACTTATTATGAAAAAGCTTTTATCACTTATTCTTGCTGCGGCACTCTGCGTGCTTCCGTGCCTTGCACTGGCCTCTTGCCAGTCTGAGGGAGAGGCAAAGCCTGTGGGAGTTGAAGAAAAGGATTCCTACACAGTTGGCGTATGTCAGCTTATGGAACACGAGTCTCTTGACAAGGCAACAGAGGGCTTTGTTGACACACTTAAAAAAGAGCTTGAGGCAGCAGGAAAGAAGATCGATATCGACGTTCAGGTTGCAGGAGAGCCAACACTTTGCACAACTGTTGTAAACACATTTATCGCAAACGATGTTGACATTATTATGGCAAATGCAACTCCCGCACTTCTTGCGGCTGCAAACGCAACTATTGATATTCCCGTTCTCGGAACTTCTGTGACCGATTATGCAGACACCTTTGCAGGCAACATCCCCGCAAACGTAACGGGTACATCGGATGCAGTTCCCTTTGCTGAGCAGGCACAGATGATGATAGACACTCTCGGACTCAAAGAGGGTGATGTTGTTGGCGTTCTTTATTGCTCAAACGAATCCAACTCTCTTGTTCAGTATAATGCTGTTAAAGAGCTCTTTGAAGCAAAGGGTATAGTTGTAAAGGCATATACCTTCTCTGAAACAACAGAGCTCCAGGCAATAGTTATCAATATGGCTGAGGAATGTAAGGCTGTATATATCCCCTCGGATAATACAGTTGCAAACAACGATTCGATAGTTGGCAGCATATGCGGCGAGAAGAATGTTCCCGTATTTACAAGCTACGGCGGAGCTATATGCTATGCAAGCCTTGCAATTGACTATTATGAACTTGGCGTTCTGACAGGCAAAATGGCTGCAGAGATGATATTGAACGGAAAGACAACCGGTGATTTTGAGATCAAGACTCTCACACCCACAGTTGTTTATAACGAAGAGCTTTGTGCTAAGCTTGGCATAGCTGTTCCCGAAAACTGATTAGTAGATTTTGTTGAGGTAAATAATGGCTTTTCTAAATGCACTGCCCGGAGCTATTGCCGAGGGGCTTATGTGGGGCCTTATGGCCATAGGAGTATATATATCCTATAAGATACTTGATATTGCAGATCTTACGGTCGATGGCTCTATATGTACGGGTATGATAGTATGCGCTGTGTGCATAACAAATGGTGTTCCCGCTATCGTCAGCGTTATTATTGCTTTTCTTGCCGGAGCTGTTGCCGGAGCTGTAACAGGGCTTTTGCATACTGCGCTGGGTATTCCCTCAATACTTTCAGGAATCCTTTCACAGCTTATGCTCTATTCGGTCAATCTCACCGTTTTGGGCGGAAAATCATTGATCTCATTTGTTGGCGGCAGACATTCTCTTATGCTGAGTATGCGCAACAACCTTATGGCTATAGTTACAATGGGCTGTATAATTGCGGCTGTCATAATTTTCCTTTGGCTGTTCTTCTACACCGAGGTGGGACTTACGCTGAAATCTACGGGCGACAACCCGGATATGAGCCGCGCACAGGGCGTTAATGTTAAATTCAATCAGGTGCTCGGTCTTGCTATATCTAACGGCATAGTTGCTTTTTCGGGTGCCTTGATGTGTCAGTATAAGGGCTCTGCAAACATCAACGATGGCAGAGGAGCGATAGTCATCGGTCTTGCGGCAATATTTATCGGTCTTTCTGTTTCGCTTAAGATAAAGCCGAATTTTGTTGTTAGCCTTATCGGAGTTGTAGGCGGAGGAATCGTATATTACATCATATACAATTTTGTTATTCTACTTAAGATCAAAACCGATTTTCTCAAAATGCTTTCGGCTATCATTGTTATAATTTTCTTGGCAGTTCCTTATCTGAAGGGCGAATACTTCAACAAGCAAAAGCCCTTGCAAATAAAAAAAGAAGTTGCTGCCGGGAACGGCAATGGGGGTGAAGAGAATGCTTAAGATAACAGATCTTCAAAAAACCTTCAATCCCGGAACGGTAAATGCAAAGACAGCTCTTTGCGGCCTTGATCTGACCCTCAATGACGGCGATTTTGTAACTGTTATCGGAGGAAACGGGGCAGGTAAATCAACTATGCTCAATGCCATTGCCGGAGTTTGGAAGCCGGACTATGGAACCATTGAGATAGACGGAGTTGACGTTACAAATATGCCTGAGCACAAAAGGGCGAAGTTTCTCGGCAGAGTTTTTCAGGACCCTATGAAGGGTACTTCACCCGATATGGAGATTGCAGAAAATCTTTCTATAGCGGCAAGAAGGGGAACAAAACGGAAGCTTGTTTGGGGCATAAGAAAAAATGAGAGAGCGGAATACAGAGAGCTCCTTTCAACCCTTGAGCTTGGACTTGAGGACAGACTTTCTGCAAAGGTTGGCTTGCTTTCGGGCGGACAGCGACAGGCTGTTACACTGCTTATGGCAACTTTGCGCCGTCCAAAGCTGCTTCTGCTTGATGAGCATACGGCAGCACTTGACCCCAAAACCGCCTCAAAGGTTCTCAGCATAACAGATAAGCTTGTGAGAGAAAACAACCTTACAACGCTTATGATCACACATAATATGCACGATGCAATAGCATATGGAAACAGGCTTATTATGATGCACGAGGGGCGCATTGTGGTAGATGTTTCGGGAGAGCAAAAAAAGAGCCTTACCATTCAACAGCTTCTTGGACTGTTTGAGCAGGCAAGCGGAAGCGAATTTTCAAATGATAAGGTAATGCTTTCAAAATAAATAAAGAGCAAGCAGTATGCACAAAACTGCTTGAAGTGAAAACAAAGGGCTGAGTTTAACTCAGCCCTTTGTTTTGTTTATATCAGTTGTTTATTTTTTCCTGACAAGCCGGGCAAACAAGATCTGCCGGGTCTATGGTGCTGTCAAAGCAGATGTTCTCGCCGCAAGAGGGACATTCTATCTCAAAACATTCCTCATCGTCAAAATCATCGTCGTCATCAAAGTCGCCGTCGCATCCGCAGCAACCTTCGCACTCATCATAGTCCTCGTCATCCGAATAAACATCCTCTTCAAGAGTGCCAAGATCTTCGTCGATCTCCTCGATATAGTCGTTCAGATATTCGATATCCTCTTCAACATCCGCAACTGTGCGGGCCATGTCCTCAACGAGAGCGATAAGCTCATTTATGATCTTGGTTTCGGGCTTTTCGGCATCAAGTGCCAGACCCTCTGTAAGTCCTTTAAGATATGCAGCTTTTTCTGTGAGTGTCATAATTATTTATTCCTTTCTGAATTTTAAAATATAGGGGAAGGCACCGAAAAGGAGCTTCCCCTTTGATTTTTGATCTTATATTCTGGAAAGGTACTCGCCTGTGCGGGTGTCGGTCTTGTGCACGTCGCCGACGTTGATGAAGAGCGGAACCTTAACAACTGCGCCTGTTTCAAGAGTTGCGGGCTTAAGTGTGTTTGTTGCTGTGTTGCCTGCAAAGCCGGGGTCTGTTTCTGAAACAGCCAGCTCAACAAATGTGGGAGGCTCAACACCGAAGATGTTGCCCTTGTAAGAAATTATCTTGCACATCATTTCTTCTTTAACAAACTTGAAGTTGTCTCCAACCTTATCGCGGCCAACGAGAGTCTCCTCCCATGTTTCTGTATCCATAAAGTGATAGAGGTCGCCATCGTCGTAAGAATACTGAAGATCCTTTCTGTCGATATAAGCGTTTTCAAACTTATCTGTGGGGTTAAATGTTTCTTCGATAACCGCACCTGTGATAACGTTCTTCAGCTTTGTGCGAACAAACGCTGCACCCTTGCCGGGCTTAACGTGCTGAAACTCAACGACCTGGAGAACCTGACCGTCTCTGTCAAAAGTAATGCCGTTTTTAAAATCGCCTGCTACTACCATAAAAAATATCCTCCGAATGAGATTTGTGAATTAAAATATATTTACACCATATTGTAAACTATTTTTTGAAATTTTACAATAGGTTTTGCCAAATATTTTCAAAAAATTTATATTTTTAATTAAAAAAGGGTAAAAAAAACATTAAAATGTAAGCACCGCACAAAAATTGTTGAAAAAACGCATAATTTTTGGTGAAAAAAACCACATCCAAATTTTGAAAAAAGTTGACAAAACCGTAAATTTGCGGTATTATATATTATGTATATCTATAATTAGTTTTAAAACTCCAATTGCAAATTTAAAGGAGATGAACGCAAAATGATGAAAAGCATGACTGCTTTCGGCAGAGCAAGAGGGACGGCCGCAGGCAAGGACATAACGGCAGAGATAAAAAGCGTAAACAGCAGATATCTTGACTGCACAGTTAAAATTTCCCGGGCATATTCTTTCCTTGAAGAGCGGGTAAAACCCTATCTGCTCTCAAAAGGTCTTGTTCGCGGAAAGGTAGATGTTTATATCGGAATAGAGGTCGTTGAGAGCGAAGGGGCGGAGATCGCTGTTGACACCGCACTTGCAGGAACTTACCTTGCGGCTCTTCGAAAGCTGAGAGACACCTTCGATCTGAAAGATGATATAAGCGTTATGGGCCTGGCTCGTTATAACGATATTTTTATGGTGAAAAAGCCCGAGGAAGATGCGGAAAAGGATTGGAACGATATAAAAGGTGTGCTTGACAGTGCGATAGATCAGTTCGTTTCTGCAAGAAAGAGTGAGGGTGCAAATATCGAAGCAGACCTTCTTGGCAAAGTAAAGGGTATTGAAGCTACTGTTGACAAAATTGAAGAGCTTTCACTTGGGGATGCGGCAGATTATCGCACTAAGCTTGAAGAAAGGATACATAAGATGCTCTCGGACAATAATATCAGTATTGACGAAAGCAGGATCCTTACCGAATGTGCCATATTTGCCGACAAGATAGCTATAGATGAGGAGCTGGTGAGACTCCGTTCTCATTTCAAGGCTTTCAGGGAATATGCAGACAGCGCCGAGCCTGTTGGAAGAAAGCTTGATTTCCTTATGCAGGAGATGAACAGAGAGATAAACACTATCGGTTCAAAATGCAACAATTCAAACATTGCACATTATGTTGTGGATGTCAAGACCGAGCTTGAAAAGATTCGTGAACAGATACAGAACATAGAATAAGGGGGCATGTATATGAAATTTATCAACGTTGGCTTTGGAAATATGGTTGCGCTTGAGCGTATTGTTGCTCTTGTGAGTCCGGATTCGGCTCCCATAAAGCGTCTTGTTCAGGATTCAAAGGATGAAGGAAGAGTTATAGACGTTACTTGCGGAAGAAGGACACGTGCAGTCATCATTACAGACAGTGAGCTTGTTATTCTTTCTGCAATTCAAACGGAGACTATAGCAAACCGTATGGACAGCGATTCTGATGGCGATGAGGTCAGGGAGGATGAGGAATGAGCAAAAAAGGCCTACTTCTTGTAATCAGCGGTCCTGCCGGAAGCGGCAAGGGAACGGTAATTAAAAGTCTTATGACAAAGAGTGATACCTTCGCTTATTCGGTTTCTGCAACTACCAGAGCGCCAAGACCCGGTGAGGTAAACGGTGTAAACTATCATTACATAAGCCGAGAAGATTTTGAGGCACGAATAGATGGCGGCGGTATGCTGGAGTATACGGAATATTGCGGCAACTACTATGGAACGCCAAAAAAAGAGGCAGAGGAGGTTCTGGAAGGCGGCAAAAACCTGATTCTTGAAATAGAGGTTGTTGGCGCAGAAAATGTAAAAAGGCTTTATCCCGAGGCAGTGCTTGTGATGCTTCTGCCGCCAAGCTTTGCAGTTCAGGAGGCCAGGCTGAGAGGGCGCGGCACCGAGACCGAAGAAAAGATAATTGCTCGCCTTGAACAGACAAAAAATGAGCTCCCTATGCTGGATATTTACGATTATATCGTTTATAATAACGATGGAGGCGCCGAGGAAACGGCAGATGATATCATAGCAATAGTAAAGGCGGAGAAGCTTCGCAGAATGAGAAACAGTGACGCCGCAAAGCGTTATTTTGAATAAGAAAAAACATATAAATTAGCCTAAAGGGCATGGAGGTACAATATGATTTTCCCATCTATCAGTGATCTTACAAAGGATAAGTACAACCGCTATGAGCTGGTTATTGCCACAGCAAAGTGCGCAAGAATGATTACAGACGAATATGTTAAAGAAAGAGAAACCGCCGAAAAGATGATAGCCGGCAACAAGGAGTCTGAAAAGGCTATATTTGCTATGATCAAGCGCGAATTCCGTGACGAAAAGGCAGTTAAATGCGCTATCAACCGTCTGTTTACAGGTGATTTTGTTATTCTTGATCCAGAACAGGCGGCGGCAAAGAGAGCGGCAAGAGCAGAAAGCGAAAGAATAGCTGCCGAAAACAGACTTCTTGCTTCTGAAAGCAGAGAAAATCTGAACTTTGATTTTTCTGATGAAGACGAGGATGAGGAACTTGATGTTGAGGAGTGCGAAGGCACAGAGGCAGAAGAAGAGGAAGAACTCTGATATTTTAACTTTTGAAGGGAGATCTTGCGATGCCGCAGTATGCCGGTGTTTATATACTTGACCTGCCGTTTGCCTTGGATCGCATTTTCGACTATTATATCCCGGGTGAGCTTCGAGAAAAGGTCAGAGTGGGCGGCTTTGTAACCGTGCCCTTTGGGGGCGGGAACAGACGCACGCTTGCAGTTATTGTGAATCTGACCGAAGAGACTCTTTTGGAGGGAGAAAAGGTAAAGCCTATCGTCTCGGTGTGTCCGGATGAGCTTTATCTTGATAAGGAGATGCTTGGACTTGCTCTTTATATGAAGGAGCAGACTCTTTGCACTTTTGGAGAAGCAGTCCACGCAATGATCCCCGCCGCGGCCTTTGCCCGTCTTGTTGAATATTACCGAGCTACAGATAAGATTGGTATGCCAAAGACAAGGGATGAGGGACTTTTAACGGTGCTCAGATATATTCGTGAAAAAGAGCTTGTTTCCGAGAGCACTATAAGAGGTAGCTTTGGTACAGGGTCAAGGGCTTTTCTTGACAAGCTGAGCTCCGGAGGCTGGATCACACGTGAGCTTGCTGTCAAGGGGGGTATGAAGCAGCAGACAGAAAGCAGCTTTGCGCTTGCCGTTTCCCTTGAGGAGACCGAAAGAATACTTGGTGGAGAAAAAGGAGCGCTTTGCCGCATAAAAGCAGAAGGCCAGCTTCTGGCACTGAAGCAAATGAAATTGTGCAGAGAGCTTATCTCCGAGGAAAAGCTGGTCTCTCTTGGAGTATCAAGGGCAGATCTGCGTGCGCTTCTTCGCAAAGGTCTTATAACCGAGAAAAAAAGCGTTGTTTACCGTGACCCTTATGCTTCTGCCGAAGAAAATAAGGGTGCTCATTCAAATAATGCTCTCAGCGAGGAGCAGAGCGAGGCTCTTGATATATTGACCGAGCTTTCAAGAAGCGGAGAAGCCAAGGCGGCACTGCTTCACGGAGTTACAGGAAGCGGAAAGACATGCGTTATGACGGCTCTTATTGACAGAGTCTTAGCCGACGGTAAGGATGTTATACTGCTACTGCCCGAAATATCGCTGACACCTCAGACTATCAGCATTTTTAAGGGAAGGTACGGCGAAATCTGCACAGTGGTCCATTCTGCGCTTTCTTCGGGTGAAAGATATGATTCTTATATGCGTATAGCATCGGGAGAGGCAAGAGTAGTTATCGGAACCCGCTCGGCAGTGTTTTCCCCTGTCAAAAATCTTGGCCTTATAATAATTGACGAAGAGCAGGAGCAGACTTATAAATCGGATCAGAATCCCAAATATCATGCAAGAGATATTGCAAGATACCGCTGTGCCACCGAAAAGGCTCTGATGCTATTGGCTTCGGCAACTCCCTCACTTGAAAGCTATCAAAAGGCTATAGAGGGAAAGTATACTCTTATAAAAATGAAGAAACGCTATGGTGACGCTCGGCTACCCACGGTTGAGATCGCGGATATGCGGTCTGAGACCGGATCGGGAAACCTTTCTCCTATCGGTGCTAAGCTGACAGGGGAGCTTCAAAGGGTTATGAAAGAAGGAAAGCAGTCGGTGCTTTTCCTTAACCGCAGAGGATACAACACCTTTGTGAGCTGCAGAAAGTGCGGAGAATCGCTTTCCTGCCCAAATTGCAGCGTTTCTATGACATATCATACAAAGCGCGGAACATACAGTGAGGGCTATCTTGCCTGTCATTGGTGCGGTCATAAGGAGCAGCTCCCCGGGAAATGCCCGAAATGCGGCTCGGATAAACTGTCGCATATGGGGTATGGAACTCAGAGAGTTGAGCAGGAGCTTCAGCTTGTTTTGCCCAATGCCCGTGTTTTGCGAATGGATACCGACACAACCGCTTCAAAGTTTTCTTATGACAGGCTTCTCGGCTCTTTCAGAGAAAGAGAGGCAGATATACTTCTTGGCACACAAATGGTGACAAAGGGGCATGATTTTCCTGCTGTCACACTTGTTGGTGTGCTTCTTGCCGATGCTTCGCTCTATCTTGATGATTACAGAGCAAATGAGAGGACCTTTGCTATGCTGACACAGGTTATCGGCAGGGCAGGCAGAGCCTCGGGTGACGGCAAGGCTGTTATTCAAACAAACAATCCTGACCACGATATTATAAAGCTTGCTTGCGCTCAGGATTATGAAACATTTTTTGAGCGAGAGATAAAGCTGCGCAGGCTTCTCGTTTTTCCACCTTTTTGTGATATCGTTCTTATAACGGTAAGCTCCGAGGATGAAAAAGAGCTTTTTGTGGCACTTCGCAAGCTTTGTGATGAGTTTACAAATCTCACCGGAGATAGTGGTGAATTTTCGGATGTTCAAATGGTCGTTTTTGGGCCTTTTGAAGCACCGGTATACCGTGTTGAAGGAAGATTTAGAATGAGACTTGTTATCAAATGCAAGCTTAATAAAAGAAGCAGAGCACTTTTTGCTTCCCTTTTGCGCCTTTTCTCGGGAGAAAAGGCGGCAGGTCGAAGCAAAAATGTGAAAAAACCTTTTGTTACCATGGATTTTAATCCGTCCTCATTATAGACGATAAAACTGTGGGGAGGATATATGTTCGGTGCAGGAATACCGGCGAACATATCGTCAGGTAAAGGACGCAGAGCTTATTGCTATGCCCAGATGCAATCATTATGTATTATAAGATACGGGAGTAAACTAAAATGGCTAAACTAAACATACTGAAGATAGGTGATGAAACGCTTCGCAAGGTCTGCAGACCTGTTGAAACCATTACACCGAGAATATGTCAGCTTCTTGACGATATGATAGACACTATGCACGAGGCAGAGGGGGTTGGACTTGCGGCACCGCAGGTGGGAATACTTCGCCGTGTTGTGGTGATCGAGGTTGAGGAGGGCAAAATAATTGAGCTTATCAACCCAAGGATCATTGCAAGCGCAGGCGTGCAGGAAGAGATCGAAGGCTGTCTTTCTGTGCCGGACAGAAGTGGAAAGACCCGCCGACCTATGCACGTTACCGTCAGAGCTATGAACAGACAGGGCGAAGAATTTGATATAAGCGGAAGCGGTCTTTTGGCAAGAGCCTTTTGCCATGAGCTTGACCACCTTGACGGCAAGCTCTATATCGATAACGCTATAGAAATGTATGACTAACGAGGAAAATATGAAAATACTGTTTATGGGAACTCCCGATTTTGCCCTTGCTTCTCTCAAGGCACTTTTTGAGGCCGGCGAGAATATTGTTGGAGTGGTTACACAGCCCGATAAGCCAAAGGGCAGGGGCTATGAGCTTACACCGCCTCCCGTTAAGGTATATGCGGCAGAGAAAAACATTCCGGTATACCAGCCCAAAACGCTTAGAGACGAAGAATTTGATGATCTGCTTCACAAAATAGATCCCGATATGATAATAGTTGTGGCATTTGGAAAGATCCTGCCCGAAACTGTTATAAATTATCCGAGGCTCGGGTGCATAAATGTTCACGGTTCTCTCTTGCCCAAATACCGCGGTGCGGCTCCTATGCAAAGAGCTATTATCGACGGTGAAAGAGTGACCGGCATAACAACTATGTATATGGATGCAGGTCTTGACACGGGAGATATGATCTTCAAGAGAGAATTTCCTATCAGGGAAAATGATGATTTTGAGGATGTGCACGACGGTCTTGCATCTCTTGGAGCAGAGCTTTTGATAGAAACTGTGGAGGCAATAAAAGAGGGCAGAGCACCGAGAGAAAAGCAGGATGATGCAAAGATGACATATGCGGCAAAGATAGAAAAGGCAGATTGTCTTATCGACTTTTCAAAAAGTGCTGCCTGTGTTCACAACCTGATAAGAGGACTTTCCCCCATTCCGCTTTCCTTTACGCACACTCCGGACGGAAAGCTCCTGAAGATCATAGAGAGTCGTGTTTCTGATAAGAAATGCGAGGGGGCAGTAAACGGCGAGGTAATATCTCTTGAAGGTGCTGTTACGGTAAAGTGCGGAAGCGGTGCCATAGATATTTTGAGAGTTCTTCCAGAGGGAAAGGGAAGAATGGATGCAGCGGATTTTATCCGCGGCAGAAGGATAGCTCTTGGAGATATCCTTAAATGACTAAAAAGATTCTGACAACATTTTTTATATAAAGGAAGTATCAGAATTATGCCATATTTTTATTTTGATCCAAGCTATGTAGTGCTTATACCTGCAATGATTTTTGCACTTTGGGCACAGGCTATGGTAAACAGCTCTTTCAATAAATACAACAAGGTATTTACAAAGCACGGAATGACAGGCGCAGATGCAGCAAGGCTCATTCTTGACGCAAACGGACTCCGGAACGTTAGAATAGAGCAGATAGCAGGGAATCTCACCGATCATTTTGACCCGAGAGATAATGTGATAAGGCTTTCTCAGTCGGTGTATGCTTCAAGAGGCGTTGCGGCTGTGGGGGTTGCGGCACACGAGGCAGGCCATGCAGTGCAATTTGCAGAAAACTACGGACCGATGAAGCTTCGCAGTGCTATAATTCCCGTTACCAACATCGGCTCAAAGCTGGCTCTGCCAATCTTCATTATAGGCTTGCTTTTTTCATATGAGCTTGCTATGGCGGGCATAGTGCTCTTTTCGCTTACAGCCGTTTTCCAGGCTGTTACACTGCCTGTTGAGTTTAATGCCAGCCGCAGAGCACTTGCCGCACTTGACGGAAGCGGAAGGCTGGATGATGAGGAGCTGAAGGGGGCAAAAAAAGTGCTCAGGGCTGCAGCCCTTACCTATGTGGCAGCACTTGCCTCGGCACTTTCCCAGATATTGAGACTTTTGATAATAGCAAACAGAAGAAGAGACTGAAGGTTAACAAAGGAGCGGCTATGGAAAATAAAATGAATATCAGAAGCGTCGCTCTCGGTGTGCTCGGCAAAATAGAGGCCTCAGGGCAGTATTCAAATATAGCACTTGACACAGCTATTGAAAGATGCGGTGCCGTGGGGCAGGACAGGGCGTTTTTGACAGCCCTTGTATATGGAGTTCTTGAGCACAGAATAACTCTTGATTATGTGATAGACAGTATGGCGTCGATCCCGCCCTCTAAGATAGAGGCGTCGGTTAGAAACGTACTGAGAATGGGCTTTTATCAGCTTGCCTATCTTGATAAGGTGCCGGACCACGCGGCGATAAATGAAAGCGTAAGCCTTGTTTCAAAGCGTTCAAAGGGATTTGTCAATGCGCTTCTTCGCAATTTTGTCCGTGCAGGCAAGCGGATATCTCTGCCCGATTTTGCCGATAAGGCAGAATACCTTTCTGTAAAATATTCGGTGGGGCTTTCGGTGTGCCGCAGATTTTGCCGTGATTTTGGTGATCTGCGTGCAGAAAGCCTGCTTGAAGCTATGAGCAAACAGCCTGCACTGACACTGAGAGTGAACACTCTTAAAATTTCCCGAGAAATGATGCTTATGCGGCTGAGAGAAGCGGGAATTGAGGCGAGAGAAACAAAATATTCTCCCTTTGGTATAACACTGATCTCAAAAACAGCTTATTATGATATTCCGGGAGAGGCTGAGGGGCTTTGGTTTGTTCAGGACGAGGCTTCTCAGATAGCATCGCTTGCACTTGAAGCAAAGAAAGGTGAAAATGTTATCGACTGCTGTGCCTGCCCCGGCGGAAAAAGCTTTTCGATAGCAATGTGTATGGAAAATGAGGGAAGGCTAAAGGCATTTGATCTGCACGAAAACAAGCTCTCTCTTATAGAAAAGGGCGCAGACAGACTCGGAATTGAAATAATAGAAACTGCTGCCAAAGACGGAAGGATCTTTGATGAAAGTCTTTCCGGGTGGGCCGACAGGATACTTATTGATGTGCCATGCTCAGGGCTTGGCGTTATGGCGAAAAAGCCGGATATCAGATATAAGGATATGAAGGAGGCAGACCGCTTGCCCCATATTCAGCTTGATATTGCCCAAAATTGCTTTAAATATCTAAAAAAAGGCGGAGAAATGGTCTATTCGACCTGCACTCTCCTGCCCGCAGAAAATGAGAAAATTATAAAGACATTGCTTGAAAATAACCGAGATATAGAGCTTGTTCCCATTGAGATTGGCGATATAAAGAGTGGAGGAATTTTGACTCTTTATCCCGATGTGCACGGCTTTGACGGATTTTTTATAGCAAAACTCAGGAAAAACTGATAAAAAAGGAGGGGGACAAATGGATAATCAAATAAAGACGGACATTTTGTCTCTTTCCATGGAAGAGCTTGAAGCTTTTGTTTCGGATGAGCTTGGCGAGGCAAAATACAGGGCCGGGCAGATATTTACAAATATCCACAAGGGTGTTCACCCTTCTGATATTACCAATCTTTCAAAGTCTCTCCGAGAAAAAATAAACGAAAAATGTGAATACCGTTTGCCGATCATAAAAAGAAAGCTGGTATCGGCTATCGACGGGACGGTGAAATATCTTTTCGAGCTTATTGACGGGAATTGCATAGAAACGGTGGTTATGAAATATAATCACGGAAACACGGTCTGCATATCCTCTCAGGTGGGCTGCAGAATGGGATGCCGATTTTGCGCATCCACCATTGGCGGAAAGGTGAGAGATCTGACCCCGTCAGAGCTGCTGGGTCAAGTTATAGTGGCTCAAAAGGATATGGGTGAGAGGATATCCAACATTGTTATGATGGGCATAGGTGAGCCCCTTGATAATTTTAACAACGTGGTTAAATTCCTTCAACTTGTGGGCTGTGAGGCAGGTCTCAATATCGGCTACAGGCATATCTCACTTTCAAGCTGCGGCATTGTTGATAAGATATATGAGCTTGCAAGGCTTGATCTGCCGATAACACTTTCTATATCCCTTCATGCTCCCGATGACGAAACAAGAAGTGCAATAATGCCAATAAACAATAAATGGGGTATTTCGGCGCTTCTCACATCTTTAAAGGACTATTACAGCGTGACGAAACGAAGAATTTCATTTGAATATACGCTTATTGCGGGAAAAAACGACTCCATTCAAAATGCAGAAAAGCTTGCGGCCCTGCTTAATTCTTCTCTAAGAACAAAGAAGGAATCAATGCCTATCCATGTAAATCTCATCCCTGTAAACGAGGTTAAGGAAACAGGCTTCAAGAGGAGCGGAGAGGCGGCGGTAAAGGCTTTTGCAGCACATCTTGAAAAGCGTGGCATAAGGGCAACGGTGAGGAGAAGGCTGGGCTCTGATATAAATGCTTCCTGCGGTCAGCTGAGGCGGGAAGAGATGAATAAAAAAGAAGAATAATACGGCTGCGGCCGCTTACATATAGATTTATAACCGTTTCCCGAAAAACTCGGGATAGATTGCGGAGGAAATATGATATACTTTGGTAAAACAGACATAGGAAAGCTGAGAAAAGGAAATCAGGATAATTTCGGAATATATGAGATTGCCGAAAATGCTCTGCTTCTTGCCGTTTGCGACGGTATGGGCGGAGCCGCGGGAGGTGAGGAAGCAAGCCGACTTGCGCTTGAAGCCTTTTATGGCGAGATGAAGGCTGTTTGCGATCCGAGAATAGAAGAAGGCAGACTTTGCCGAGAGGGCATAGATCTGCACATTTTGCTTGCAAATGCCGCCGAATGTGCAAACAAGGCAGTTTATGCAAGGGCAAGTGAAGATCCGGCTCTTAAGGGTATGGGAACTACACTTGTTGCAATGCTGATAATAGATTCGGTTGCTCATTCGATAAACATTGGAGACAGCCGTATGTACAGAATTTCAGAGGGCAAAATAAAGCAGATAACTCACGACCATTCTTATGTGCAGTATCTTGTGGATATAGGAAAGATCACGCCCGAGGAGGCCAAAAACAGCACCAACAGAAACATTATAACAAGAGCTGTTGGCACAGAGCAGGATACACAGCCGGATATTGAAAATATAGATCTTGAAGACGGCGGCGGGGAAACATTTTTCCTGCTTTGCTCAGACGGACTTACAAGTGTTGTTTCCGACGATGAGATCGCCAGTGTGATTTCTGACTCGGGCAGTCTTGAAGAAAAGGTGAATTTACTTATAGAAAAGGCAAACCAAGGCGGCGGACCGGATAACATAACAGTTGTTCTTTTCAAAAAATAATCAAGAACGAGGAATAGCTAATGAATATTGAAAGTTATGAACGCTATGTGGGTCAGGTGTTTGACAACAGGTATCGCCTGCTGAAGACTCTTGGCGTTGGCGGAATGTCGGTCGTTTTTGAAGCATATGATCTTGCGGAAAGACGAACTGTTGCGCTGAAGATGCTCAGAGAGGATATTGCAAGCGATGCACAGCAGGTCAAAAGATTTGTAAACGAATCAAAGGCTGTTGCCATGCTCTCCCACCCAAACATAGTTAAGATATATAATATTTCCTTTAAAGGCGAAAGAAAATTCATAGTTATGGAATATATCGAGGGTATCACTCTCAAAGAATATATGACAAAGCGCGGGGTTCTTTCGCTCAGCGAGATAATCAGCTATACAGAGCAGATACTTCATGCTCTTGAGCACGCACATCTTAAGGGTGTTATACACCGTGATATAAAGCCGCAGAACATTATGCTTTTAAAGAACGGTGTTATTAAGGTCACCGATTTTGGCATCGCAAAGATACCTAATGCCGAAACCATGACCCTCACCGATAAGGCTATCGGAACAGTTTATTATATAAGCCCTGAGCAGGCTGAGGGAAAGGCTATCAATCAGCGAAGCGACCTTTATTCGCTTGGCGTTATGATATATGAGATGTCCTGTGGCAGACTGCCCTTTTATGATGAAAGCCCGATCTCTGTTGCATTGAAGCAGATAAATGACGATCCGGTGCCGCCGAGAAATATAAATCCTTCGATACCCAGAGGACTTGAACAGATAACCCTCTCAGCTATGGAAAAGGATCCCGAAAGACGCTTTCAGAGCGCAACACAGATGCTCCGTCAGCTTGCAAGGCTCAAGGCTGACCCCAATATAGTTTTTAAACGCAATACAGAAGTGAATAAGAACAGCTCAAAGAATAAAAAAACGGTGAGTAAAAAGAAGACCTCTTCGGGAAAGAGCACATCAATGTTTCCGATAATACTGGGAGTGGTGTCCTCATTTTTGGTTGTTCTTGCAGTAAGTGCGGTTGTGATAATCAAGGCGTTTCTTGCCGGTGATAGCTCTATCATAACAATAACTGTGCCCGATGTTATAGGAGAAATATATACAAGCCAGGATGCCATTGGTCTTGGCTCGGACTACTACACCGTTGAGATAACCGAAAAATACGATGCTTCTTCAAAGAAGGGACAGATACTGAAGCAGAATCCCGCAGGCGGTCAGAAGGCAAAGGTCTCGGCAAATAAGCAAAAGCAGATAATAAAACTGACGGTCAGTCTTGGTGCAGAGACGGTCATAATTGATAATTATGCAGATAAGAGCAGCAGCTCTGTTATAATAGAGCTTAGAAACCTGGGCTTTGTTGTTCATAAAGAAGAGGTGTATAGTGATACTGTTGCGCTGACAAAGGTTTGTTATACCTACCCTGCGGCAGGCGAAACGGCAGTTGTTGGCTCAACTATCGTGGTTTATACCAGCAAAGGAAGAGCTTCAGGAGATAGCGCTGTGGATATACCCAATTTTGTTGGCAGTACAGAAACCGACGCAAGAGCTCTTGCAGATACGTTGGGACTGTCCGTCCTTGTTGAATATGAGCCCTCTGATGAGGCTATGGGAATAGTTATCAAGCAGAGCAGCCCCGAGGGATACAGTGTTCCGCACGGTTCGCAGATCATTTTGGTGGTCAGCGGAGGTAAGGGTCAAGGTGACGGAGGCGATGTGGGCAACATATCAAGCTATGTGCCAAATATAATAGGCCTGACAGTTGAAGAGGCTGTCAGGAAACTGGAAGATCAGGGGCTCACTATCGGAAACAGGTATTATGAACCAAGCAATGAGCCCCAGGGCACGATAATCAGACAAACTCCCAATTCAAGAGACCTGATATCGTCCCTGGACAGCCCCGAGATCGAGATTTACATAAGCGACGGACCCGAGAACAAAGAGCCTGATTATGAATTTGTTCAGATAAAGGGCTGGATGGTGCCAAATGTTGTTGGTATGAAGCTGAAGCAGGCCAGACTCATTTTGGAAAGGGAAAAGTTTATGCTTGGGGATGCTACGGTTGTCGCAAGCGAGATGCCGGCAGGTATTATAGTTGAAATAGACGTGCATGAGGATGACAACCACAATGCGTTTGTTGATTATAAGATCAGCGGCGATCCCGGCTGAGGGTAAATTTTATGAATGATAACATAAACAACAATAAAAGAGGACAGGAAGGGGAAAAACGCTTTGTGACAAGACCACGGGCAAACAAAAGTGCATCACGTCATTCCTCCCCTCCTGAAAAAACGGATGCTGTGATGGCAAGCAGGTCAAAGTATAAAAGGAGTAAGCATTTTGAACTTGCAAGAAAGACAGCCTTGTCTGCCTTTTCAGCGCTTTCTGTGCTTGCGGTGATTGTATGCACTTTTTTGGGTTATTCTTACAGTGGCAACAGTATAAGAGAACTAAGCCTTATGAGCGAATCGGAGCGTTCCGGCTCCAAGGCTTACCGCATAGTATACAGCGATGCCGACTCCTTTGGAAAGGAAGCCGCAAATATGCTGCAGGGGCTGTTTTTTGAAAAAACAGGAGCTTCTCTTGAGGTGGTGGATGATTCGGAGCGTGTGGGTCGACACGAAATAAGGATAGGCTACACAAACCGTGCATCGGATGATTACATAACATCTCTTGCTACTTTGGGCAAAGACGGCTATGCAATTTTGCTCTCCGGAGGCGACAATGTGAATATCACGGCGTTTTCAGAGGCAGGGGTAACTGCAGCTGTGAAATATTTTGTTGATTCTTACGTTGGCTCATATATAGGTACTAAGCTGACTCTTCAAAACAAAATGAATGTTTCTTTTGTCAGCCGAAGCGGAGAAGAGCCAAGTGTTTCTCTAAATGATTCAAAGATACGGCTGAGCTTTGGTGATGACGGAAATTTCAGAGTTCTGCTTTTTTCGGACGCTGATACATCACCCTATACCCTCGGTGCCATTGAGGCTATCACGAGCAAAGAAAAGCCACAGCTTGTGCTGTTTGCAGGTGATGCCTCTTCGGGAATTTCTTCAAAAGCTGAGCTTGAAAAATATGTTTCTGAGCTTTCAGCACCTCTTGAAGAAAAAAAGATACCCTGGGCAGTTATATTTGGCGAGCAGGATACAGACGGCGGCCTGTCGGCAGAAATACAGATGTCGGTTTACAGTTCATTTGACCACTGCATAGCAAAAAATGATTTTGTTTCAAACGGAACTGTCAGCTATTTTTTGCCCATATATAAGAATGACGAAGCAAAGACGCCGTCTTTTGGAATATGGGCAATGGGCCAGACAGCAATGCTTTCTCAGTCTTCAAATGCTTCTTCAAAGGATCCTCTGCTTGAAAGCTACCGTCAAAACGGAACCGACTATGGCTATGTTACCTCATCTCAGATTGCATGGTTTGCCGAAAGCAACAGATATCTCGACAGGCAGGCAGGGGGGATGATGAGATCGGTTGTGGTCAGCCACACGCCGATAGAGGAGCTTGACGTTATTGCCAAAAACTCCGAAAGCTCCGGATTTTCGGGCAGTAAAAATGAGGCTGTTTCTTCGTCTCCCATAAATTCAGGGCTGTTTGCGGCTATGGTTGAGGCAGGCAATGTTCTTGGCTATTATTGCGGTCATGACCACCTTAATTCTTATTCCGGCAGATATTGCGGTATAGAGCTTGGATATATGGCAAGTATAGGCTACGACGGCTATGGGCTTGGAGGAACCTTTGATATAAATAACAGCTTGCGCGGCGGAAGAATAGTTGATATCAGTCTTGATAGGGGCGAGATAGAGCTCAAAACGAGAATGATATATGCCGCCGATTGCGGAATAGGAATAGATTGATCAATATGGAATACCGTAAACACGGAAAAATCATAAAAGGCGTCGGAGGCCTGTATACAGTATATACCGAAAAGGGTGATGATCCACTTGCGGCTATGGCGGTGCCATGCCGTGCAAGAGGCGTATTCAGACACAATCATATTACCCCTGTGGTGGGAGATGTTGTGGAGATCGTTTACACAGAGGCCTCATACGAGCTGATAGAAGGCGTACCTACTCCAAAGGAGGACGGCAGGGATATAATGATATCCGAAATTCTCCCAAGGAAAAATTCGCTTATAAGACCGCCGGTTGCAAATATTGACATAATGTTTGTTGCAATGGCGGCGGCCGCTCCGGTGCCTGTGCTTGAAACGGTGGATAAAATGATTTCGATAATTGAGCACAGTCATATCGAGCCTGTTGTCGTTATCGGAAAATGCGAGCTTGACAGGGAGAATGCAGAGCGGCTTAAGGAAATATATACTCTTGCAGGGTATAGAGCTTTTGTTCTCAGCTGTGTAAGCGGAGAGGGAGTAGATGCCCTGGATAAGTTTGTGAAAACCGAGCTTTGCGGAAAAACAGCGGCTTTTGCAGGTGCATCGGGTGTTGGAAAATCCACACTTATGAATAAGCTTTTTCCGGAGCTTGATCTCAGCACTTCGGATATAAGCCGAAAGATAGAAAGGGGCAGACACACAACACGCCATGTTGAGCTTTTTCCAATAACAGGCACTTTTGAAGGGGGCTGTATTGCAGACACTCCCGGCTTCAGCATGTTGGATTTTGAGCGTTTCGACTTTTTCACAAAGGACGAGCTTCCCGGCACTATGAGAGAGTTTGAAGAGTATATAGGCAGGTGCAGATATACGAAATGTACTCATGTTAAAGAGGAAGGCTGTGCTATAGTTGAGGCGGTTAAGGACGGTAGGATAGCGAAAAGCAGGCATGAGAGCTTTGTTTCAATGTTTAATGTGCTAAAGGAGAAGAGATCCTGGAAATAAGCATTGACCTAATAAAATTTCAGAGGAACAGAAAAAATGAAGGCGTTTATATATTCGGGCGGAAGCATCCTCTCGGAAAACATAATTGAGCATCCGGGAAAGGATGACCTTTCTATAGCCGCCGACGGCGGATATCTGAATGCGAGAGCACTTGGCATAAGGGTTGATGTTCTCATAGGAGATCTTGATTCTATTGGCAGTGCAGGAGTGCCGAGCGGTATAGAGCTTGTAAAGCTTGAATGTGAAAAGGACTTTACCGACACCCAGGCGGCTGTTGAGCTTGCCATTGAGAGAGGCTTTGACGATATAGTGATAGTTGGCGGTATAGGAAGCCGTTTTGATCATTCTCTGTCAAGCACTTTTATTCTTGCAGATATGAAAGCCAGGGGCATACACTGCTATATCACAAACGGATATAACAGAATAAGATATCTGGAAAACGATAGCTTGCTTGTTCCAAGATCAGGCTATAAATATCTTTCTCTTGTTGCGCTTGACAAGGTGTGCAAGGGCGTTTCGGCAGAGGGATGCAAATATCCTCTTAAGAATACAAAGCTGCTCCGAAACAGTCCCTATGCCGTTTCAAATGAGATAGAGGGAAACATAGCTCTTGTTTCGGTTAAAAAAGGGGCTATGCTGGTAATTGAATCAACAGATTAACAAAACAAACAAAAGCCCGCTGCTTTTTTCGCTCCGAACAAACGGTTTCGGAGAACGAAAGCAGCGGGCTTTGTTTTTAATGGTTAGTTTTTTTGGGAACGATAAACGGTATCACTTCTTTCGTGATAGTTTTTTTAAAATTGCTGCAAGGAAAGCAGGCGGACGTACGACATAGATCTTCATATGTAAAACCCTCCGTATGTTATGAAAATGCAGATCTTATTTGTGTGAGAATAAAGGCTTTGTTAGCATTATATTCCTTGTGTTCTCTGCGGGTTACACAGCTATAAACAAAAAATTCATATTTTTGTTATCTAAAAACAGTTGCTATAGAAATGAAAATGTGTTACAATATAAAATGTGTAACTATATCCGGGAAAGGAAATGCAAAATGAAATCGCAAGATCTTATTAAAGCAATAAAAAACGGCGATGCCGATGAAATACTAACCCAACTTTACGGTGCAGAAGCGCTTTGTGAACAAAAGGACAGATATATCAGCGCTGTTTGTGAATTTGAAAAGCTTTACGGCACAGAGAAAGATGTTTCGGCTTATTCTGTTGCCGGCCGAACAGAGATTGCAGGAAACCATACCGATCATAACTATGGCAGAGTTGTTGCCGGTTCTCTAAATCTGGACATTATCGCAATAGC
Source organism: Eubacteriales bacterium (assembly GCA_045587665.1). Taxonomy (GTDB): domain Bacteria; phylum Bacillota; class Clostridia; order Oscillospirales; family CAG-272; genus SIG710. The sequence goes on along the minus strand of JAZNCT010000095.1, from coordinate 11,258 downwards.
CGCCCCCCGTGCTGACAGCAAAATAAGAGTCAAGAGTGAGGGCTTCTCTGAGGATATGGTTGATTTTGAAACATACAGTGAGCCTGATACGTCTAAATATACAACCTCCGCCTCTATTATTGCCGGAATGTGTGCGGCAATGAAGAAAAACGGACACAGTGTTGGCGGCTTTGATGCTTATTCTGTATCAAATGTTTTAAAGGGCTCCGGGATGTCCTCCTCTGCCGCATTTGAGGATATGATAGGAAATATCCTTAATTATCTCTACAACGATGGCAAAATTGACAACGCCGAGATAGCAATGATGGCTCAGTATGCAGAAAATGAATTTTTCGGCAAGCCCTGCGGACTTATGGACCAGGTTGCCTGCGCTTTGGGCGGAATTGTCAGCATAGATTTTGCCGATCCTTCTGCACCCATTATCGAAAAGCTGGATTTTGATCTTTCAAGAGCGGGATATAACCTTTGCATAGTTAATACCGGTGGAAACCACGCAGATCTTGGAGAAGATTATGCTTCTGTTCCTCTGGAAATGAAGTCTGTTGCAGAAAAAATGGGCAAGAAGGTTTTGCGGGAGGTTGATGAGAGTCAGGTGATCTCTGCTATTCCTGAGCTGAGAAGCTCGGTTGGTGACAGAGCAATAATGAGAGCACTTCACTATTTTGAAGAAAACAGGCGTGTTGATTGTATAAAGAAGGCACTTGTGGCTGAGGATATTGAGAAATTCTTTGAAAACATTAAGGCTTCGGGACGCTCCAGCTTCTGCTATCTGCAGAACGTGTTCACCGTGAAAAATGTTCACGAGCAGGGGATATCTCTTGCACTCTGCCTTGCGGAAAAATATCTTTCGGACAAAAAAGCGGCCTTCAGAGTTCACGGCGGCGGTTTTGCGGGTACTATTCAGGCCTTTGTTCCGGAAGCGGAGGCAACGGGCTTTAAGGAATATATGGATGCGGCACTTGGCGAGGGCTCATGCCTGATCCTCCGCATACGTCCTTATGGCGCGCTGAAGGTGATATGAAAAATAAAAACAAAAAAAGATCAACAGAACAAGACGTCTCTGTGCCTGCGGTAAGCAAGAAGCCAAATATCAAAATGCTTATAATACTTGTGCTTAACACTGCGCTGATCTTTGGCTTTTACCGTTTTATGCTTAATTATCCGCATTTTGAGATAGTCCTCATCGCATATATGGCGATACTTGCCGTACTTGCTATCTGGTATATTGTTTACAACCGTGCTTTTGTATATAACGGCGTTACGGTGGATATGCTTTCGGACAGTATGACAAATAAGGAAAAGGTTGCTTTTGTTGAGGAAGTTCAAATGCGAAAGCGCAGGTCAAAATGGATGTTGACATTTATCCTTCCGTTTATATTTACTTTTGGAGTGGATGCGCTTTCATGGTTTATTACCGACAATATTTTGTCGATGTTTAAGGGTTAAAGATGAATTCGGTTTATACATTATATTCGGGATCTTCCGGCAATGCGGTATATTTCAATCTTTGCGGGCACGAGTTTTTGATTGATGCCGGAAAAAGTGCCAGAACGCTGTGCCGCAGTCTTTCTGATATCGGTGCAGACATTTCGGGCATTGAGGCAATATTTATCACCCATGAGCATACCGACCATGTGGGTGCTCTTGAGGTGCTTACAAAAAAACATCATATTCCCGTTCATGTTTGCCAAGGCTCTGCCGCAAAGCTGAAGAGGCTCGGCGGCTCGCTTGAAAGCTGTCTTGTTGAGCATCCGCCTGCTTTTGAAACAGAGCTTGGGGAGATAAAGATACGCTCTTTTCCAACCCCACACGACAGCCTTGGCAGCGTTGGCTACAGAATAGAGTTTGACGAAAGAACTGAAGGGGATACAAAGCATATATCCATCGGGCTTGCCACGGATATAGGTCACATTGACGATAACGTCAGACGGGGGCTTATGGGCTGCAGAGATGTTATAATCGAATCAAATCACGACCTTGATATGCTTATGTGCGGACCATATCCCGAGATGCTTAAAATGAGAATAATGTCTAAGCGTGGTCATCTTTCAAACAGCGATTGCGCCGCCTTTGCTGCAGAGCTTTGCGGCTGCGGCACAAAAAACATTTTATTGGCACATCTTAGCGAGGAGAATAATGAACCGTTACTTGCGCTCTCCGAAACCGTGGCGGCGGTGGCAGATGAAAATATACATATAGCTGTTGCCCATAGAGAAGCGCCGGTGCGTCTTGTGTAAAAAAATGATTACTGTCAAGCTTATAACTATTGGAAATTTAAAAGAAAACTATCTGCGGCAGGCCGAGGCGGAATATATAAAGCGTCTCGGAGGATTTTGCCGTTTTCAAAGTGTTGAGCTGAAAGAAGCAAAGCTGCCCGAATCGCCCTCGGAAAGCGAGATAGAGGCGGCACTTCTTTCAGAGAGCAAGTCGATTTTGAGTGCTGTTTCTCCACGTGCATACAAAATAGCAATGTGCGTTGAGGGAAAACAGCTCTCCTCCGAAGGGCTTGCATCGCTTATAGAGCGCGCCTGCGATTCTCACAGTGAAATATGCTTCATTATTGGTTCTTCTCACGGGCTTCACAAAAGCGTTAAGGATGCCTGCGATCACAGGCTTTCTGTGTCGGAGCTGACTTTTCCCCACCAGCTTATGAGAGTTATTCTTCTTGAGGCAATTTACAGGGGATTCAATATTATCAAGGGTACAAAATATCACAAATGAAAACGAAAGGGAGAACGGTATGGATAAACTTGTAAATATATTCAAACGAGCCTTTGGACTTGCCTTTTTCGCGCTTGTCTGCTTTTTTGCCGTTCTTTACGGTCTTGGAAAATTTGATTTTGTGTTTTTAGAGAGGGAAATACCTATATCGGGAAGGGGAGATTCTGTCATAGAGCTTCCGAAGATGTCTGAGGAGGACAAGCAGATAGAGAGCATAGTCAGCCAGATGGGAGTTGGCGAAAATCTTTCCGGTGTTGCCTCTGCTGATAAAACACCTTTGGATGATGAAGAAGAAAAACCTGTACAAGGCGTTGAATCGCCCAATTATCCTTTGTTTGAGTCTTCTCTTGCAGAGGGCTATTCTCCGAGCAGCGAAAGGTTTTCCCTTGAAGGCGGATTTGTTCTTTCCTCAATAGTTCTCAATGTCAAACCCACGCGGGATCACGTTAAAGGAGAGAAAAATATAATGATCGACTCTCCCGTGAGCTATGAGGAGGGCGGAGAATATTTTTACGCTTCTGATGTGGATAAGGCATACCGTTTTTCCTTTGAGACCTATATGGGTTATATTATTGCAAACCAAAAAACTACTCTTACTATATATAATCTTCTCGGACAAGAGATATATAACTGCGGTCACTCTGAGCTTATGCCGGCATATATAAGAGATTCGATAGGAAATCCGCTTTTTTATGATGAAAACAAAAAGCTGTTTTATCTTGATGAAAGCGGCAGAAAAATGTATTCTGACTATATAGACCAGACCGACAGCATAGGGCTCTATTTCGATTATTCCGAAAAATTCGGCAAGAGCGACAGCGATCTTTTGCTGTTCAACAGGCTTGAGCTTGTTGACTTTGTCGATGAGATAGATATGAAAGATAGTTATATCCTCAGCTCTATCGACAGCGAGCTTGCATACTACATATACCTTCAAAATCCTTCTTATGCAAACAGGGTTGCAAGAAGTAATCCCCGTTTTGCCATTGCGCTTGCGGCGGCAAAGAAGCAGATAGAGGAAGAAGAGAGACTCCTTCAGGAAAAAGAAAATGAGCTTTTGACGGCAGATACTGAGACGATGACAGAGCCGGAGAGCGAAAGCAATACGCCCTCAGAAGAAAGCTCAGTAGACAGCACCTTAAAAGAAGATGTTACCCCATATGAAGAAAGCACTGCAGTACCCGAAACAGAGCAGATAACAGTAACAGAGCCCGAGAACACATCGGATACCGAGAGCGAAATCAGCACTCAGACAAGCGGGCAAAGCACCGATGATGTTGTTCCGGAGAGCACTGAAACATCCGAGACAGTGTTTAAAGATCCAAACATTTTGCTTATCGAAAGAACCCTTGAGCTGGTGCGCTATGCTTACGGGCCGCAGGACGTGGAATATGCCGACTCTCTTGATTACAGATATGCAAAGGCTTATAATTTCAGCGAAGGGAGAGCCGCTGTCGTTGATGACAGGGGGGTGCTTCGCTATATAAATGCCGCAGGAGAAACGGTTATAGACGGCACAGGCACAAAAATGGTTACATCCAGCAGGTATATAACCACCGAATATGCGGAGCCGCTGTACAGACATTCCGAAAACTCAAAAGGATATCTTTATTTTGACGGCGGGCTTGTGAGAGTGCGCCGCATAGAAAGAGACTATACCTTTAGAAACATTATATATTCAGACAGTGATGTTCTTTTATATAAAGACGGCAGCGAATTTAAACTGCCTCACGGTTATACACTTGTTTCTTATTCTGAGGATGTGCTTGTTCTCCGTGGGCAGAATGGAAAATATGGTTATTACCACAAAAACGGCTATTGGATAGCACAGCCTGTATATACAGATATAAAGCCTTTTTCCGAGGGACTTGGGGTTATTGGATTTAAGGGAGGCAAAAAGGGTGTTATAGATGCCAAAGGAAATATTATAATTCCCTTTGCTTATGAATATATCACCTCTCTCTCGGGTGGAATAATGACCCTCTATAACTATGAGGAGGGCTGGACTTTGCTTGCCAAAATGGCGAAATAAGCGAGAATGTTATATGAAAAAACTGGAACTTAACGGCTTTTGGCTTGGAGATCATCACATATGCCACGGTCTTGTGCTTGCACCTATGGCGGGAGCAACAGACTATGCCTTCAGAGAGGTTTGCCGAAAATGCGGTGCAGAGCTTACTGTCAGTGAAATGATATCGGCGAAGGCCCTTTGTTATGAACAGCTTTCCAAAAAGAGCGGCGGCTCAAGGATATCAAAAACAGCACCGCTTGCGGCGGTGAGAGCAGAGGAGATGCCCATGTCTCTTCAGATCTTTGGCAGTGAGCCGGATTTTATGGCAGAAGCGGCAGAGATGCTGGTTAGCGGTGAATATTTTGGTTCAAAAAGCACGGCAAGGCCTGCGGCTATAGATATAAATATGGGTTGCCCTGTTGCAAAGGTTGTTGGAAACCGAGAGGGCAGTGCTCTTATGAAAGAGCCTGAGCTTGCAGGCAAAATAGTGAGAGCTGTTGTAGACAGAGCAGGTGTTCCTGTAACTGTTAAGATAAGGGCAGGCTGGGATAAAAACAGTATAAATGCACCCGAGATAGCAAAAATAGCAGAAGCAAACGGGGCGGCTATGATATGCGTTCACGGAAGAACGCGAGAGCAGTTTTATGAGCCCCGGGCAGACTGGAACATAATTGCAGAAGTCAAAAAAGCGGTTTCGATACCTGTTGTTGGAAACGGCGATATCCGCTCCGTGGCAGACGCTTTGCGAATGGCTGAAGTTAGCGGCTGTGACGGTATTGCCGTTGGCAGAGGTGCACTGGGAAATCCCTTTATATTCAGCGAGCTATTGGCAGCGGTGAATGGAGAGGAATTCACTCCGCCCACTATTGGCGAAAGACTTGAGACGGCAATTGCTCAGTGCGAAAAAATGGTTTTGGAAAAGGGCGAATATGTTGCTGTCAGAGAAGCGAGAAAGCACGTTTCCTGGTATATAAACGGCGTAAGAGGTGCGGCAGAGGCGAGGCACCGCATAAATAGCGCGGAAACGCTGGATGAAATAAGAAGGATAGTTTGCGATATTGCAGGGGACAGCGATTTGTGATAAAAGAAGAAAGGAGAAGCTATGGCTGAAATTCTTGAAGAGGCCGCTTTCACATCTCAGGATAAAAGAGATGAAAGACTTGCGAGGCTTGTTTCTGAAGTCAGAAAGGGCGGAAAAGGCGCAGACAAGGCTTTTGAGAGCATGGTGCGTCTGCTTGAAAGAGGCGTTTTTGAACTGTCATATCATATAGTTCGAAGTCGCGAGGATGCTATGGATGTTTCGCAGAATACATTTGTTAAGCTGTGGCAGCTTCTTTCAGGAGAGTCAGAGCTTGCTTCTGTTAAATCCTGGTATTCCTATATTTTGCGAATGGCGAGAAACTGTTCGCTCGATTTTCTGCGCAAGCAAAGTATAAGAAGATATGATTCGCTTTCTGTTGTCGATGAAGACGGAGAAAGAAAAGAGCTTGAGATACCGGATGATGATGTTTCTTCAGATCCGGTTATGGCTTATGAACGTAGTGAGAAGATCGAAGCGGTACGCAATGCTATAAATTCACTTGATCAGGATCACAGGCAGATACTTGTGCTCAGAGAAACCGAGGGCTGCTCTTATAAAGAGATAAGTGACATAATGGGCATTGAAATGGGTACTGTGAAGAGCAAAATATTCAGAGCGAGAAATCAGGTGAAGGAATATCTCGAAAAGCGGAACATTTTGTGATATGATGCGTCATATAGGTGATGGAACAGAAAGGATACCGATTTGATGTACAGATATGGTTTGAGAAACTCCGAGTGTGATATACCGGGCGAGGACATCTCGGCGTATTTTGACGGAGAACTCAGCGGTGCTGAGCTTGAAAGAATAAAAAAGCATATCGACGGATGTGAGAGTTGCCGCCGACTTTTGGCGTCCCTTGAAAGAACGTCGTCATATGTAGAAGGAGCAAAGGCAGAGATCCCTTCAAATCTGCACGATAGCATAATGGCGACTGTCACTGCCCATAAAGTCACAAACAGGAAGGGAAAGAGCTTTGCCGACAGGATAAGAAAAGCGGGGCTCTGGTGCGGGGCAGGTGTTGCCGCAGTGATTTGCCTCACTCTTGTGGGAAGTCCGATCTTTAGGGGCGGAATGTTTAATGATGCAAAAAGCGCCGAGGGAGCACTTAATTTTTCTAAGAGCGCGCCGGGCATAGAATGTGAGGACGGTGTGGCAGACATTGCAATTGCCGCAGATAAGGCGGAGTTTTACTATTCCGGTGCCGTTGACGATAAATCTGAGGATTATTCGATTGATGCTGAACGCTACTATGATGAACCTTCGGCAGAGACTGTTGCCACACAAAAATCAACACATTATGTTACCGAAATGGAAGAATCAATATATTATTTACCCCTTTGCGGCAACGGCGAAAAAGAGTATTCCTCGGTGTCTGCTGAAAATTTAAAGGGTCTGCACTTTTTCCGCGACAGAGGAAGCTTACGATAAAAAATGACGGTCAAAATCGACCGTCATTTTTTTGCAACATATAAAAAAACGATTTCAGTGAGCACTTATTTGTTTTTGAAGTGCCGAACGGTTAAATTTGTCTGCATATAAATTTGATTTATTGTTTTTGACTAAAATTACATATTTTATTTGTGAAAAAATACAAAAATATGAAAAAAGTGTTGACAAAAAAGATGCTGTATGGTATTATAGTTACTAACATAGGTGGGCTGTCGCTGATGCAAAGTTCGCTCCTATATACATATTAAGAAAGGATTATAGATCTATGAAACTTCAAAGACGTATTCTTATCATCTGCTCAGCAGTTTTCATGCTTGCTGCTCTTCTTGCAGTGGCAGTTGCTGCCGAGACATTCACCGGTGATGTGGTTACAAATGATGAAAGCAATTCTAATGACCTTGTTTGGACATTTGATGATGCAACAGGCGTTCTCACCATTTCCGGTACATCCACAGACCTTACACTTAACCCTGCTCCTAGCTGGAGTACAATGGGTCCCGAAACAATTCCGTGGTGGGATCATGTAAAAAACATAACAAAGGTTGTTATAACAGCTCCTATCGATACCATTGGTCGTTGTGTGTTCAATGAGCACAAGGCCTGCACAACCATTGTTTTCCCATCAAATACAATAAAGCTCAATGGTTCCATGACATTTGCAAATATGCTGGTTCTTGACACTTTTGGCCCTGAGGGAACAGAAAAGGGTGTTATCGACCTTCGTAACTTCACCGGTTCATCAGCCCAGGCTTTTGAAAAATCCTGCGCGGATGTGAATATAACAGTTCTTATGCCCACAGCGGGTAAGGCTCCTATTTCCACCGCAAAGGTGTTTACAGACAGCACTGTAGCTGTATTCAAGGTAGTCAAGGGCTCTGCAAGTGAGACTACTGTTAATACTATCAAAGAAAACTCTCAGAAGGATCCCCATCCTTCTCCCTATGTTGGCGAGGTTAAGATCGAGTATTATGACAGTTCTACTCCTATAGTTCCTTCTACGCCTACAACTCCCAACAATCCCGATAAGCCTGCACAGGATCTTCAGGAAACAAAAACAGCCACAGCTGCATACGGCACACCTGTTATTGACGGTGAGATAGATGAAATCTGGGACACCGCAACTGCTATCGATTTCCCATATGACCGTCAGGGTGCTTCTGTTGACAGTCTTGCTGATAAAATGGAATATCGCAGCGAGGATGATAAGCCCTATGCAAAGATGATGTGGGATGCAAACAAGCTCTATATTCTTGCATTTGTTCCCGACGCTGATATCCAGGTTGCTGACACTATAAGCAGCTATAACCGTGACGGTGTCGAGATCTACATCGACGAGCCTAACGAGAAGTTTATGAAAAAGGAAGAATGCACTGCTTATCATCAGATCCAGATTGTTGCTGACGGTAGCGAAATTAAAAACCAAAACGCAGAAGTAGAATATGTAGCAAATGTTAATGATGACGACGGCTACTACATAATCGAGCTTGCGTATACCTTCCATGCAGTTGTTCCCAGGACCGGTCTTGTTATCGGTTACGATATGTCTGTCAACTGCAATAACACAGGCAACAATGCGAGAGATTACTGCCTCTCTTGGAATGACAGAACAAACACAACATATTATCAGCCTATCTATATGGGCAATCTTAAGCTTGAAGGTGGCGATGGCGTTAACTCCGGCGTTGATACCCCTTCCAAGGAAGACCCCAAGCCTTCGGATCCTGTAAATCCCGGCGATTCTACGATCATCGCTCAGGGCAAGATCGAAGAGGAGTATTCAAAGTGCACATGGGTGCTCACATCTGACGGTACTATCACCTTTACAGCGGATGCTTCCGGCTGGAATGAAGTTCCTTACTGCAACAAGAAAACAGAAAACCGCTGGCTTGATCACCTTGACAAGATCAAGAAGGTAGTTGTCGGCAAGGGTCTTGGCAAGATTGGAGCTATGGCATTCAAGGATTGCGTAAATCTTGAGGTCGTTGAGTTTACTTCTGTCGGTCAGATCGCAGCATCTGCGTTTGAAAACTGCCCCAAGCTTACAACAATCTATGTTGCAGGCAAAGAACCACAGACAGGTGTGTTTGATCTTTCGGGTGTAACCACATATGAAGGCTCAAGACAGTTTGTAAACTGCGGTATGACAACCCTCAATATGCAGGGCTCACTCACAAATCTTGCAGAAGACAAGTTTGTAGATTGCGTATACCTCACAAACGTAACCTTTGGCGAAAAGCTTGAGAGCGTTAACGAGAATGCGTTTGCTGGCTGCTATAACCTTAAGGTTGTATTTGGTGCAAAAGGCGGCGCGGCTGAAACATTTGCAACAGCTAAGGGCTTGACATTTGCTACTGTTGGTTCTGACGTTGAGATCCCCGAGGCAGTTGTAACAACAACAGATGCTTCTGAGACAACTCCTGAGCCTGAGACAACCGAAAAGGCTGATACAACTGCCAAGACAGAGACAACAGCAGGTAACGAAACTACTAAGTCATCTGATGAGGCAACTCAGACAAGCGATATCAATCTTGCAATGGTTGCAGCATTTGCTATCGCAGCTCTTGGCTCAGTTGTAGTTCTTATGCGCAAAAAGAGATTTAACTAATAGATCATAACAAATAAGATACAATCATCACCCCGTCAAGTCTCTCTTGGCGGGGTGATAATTTTTTGTTTTTGTCAGTTTATTGAAATCTGATGAGCTGAAAGACTTGAGATCCAAAAGAAATAACATAAAATCTTTATAACACAGTGATGCAGGTAGAGCTTTATTTATTGTTAATTTGCTAAAAATACGGGGCTTAAGTAGCGGCTCTATCGGAAAATATGTAAAAAATTAAAAAATTGACAAAAAAATGTAAAATAGGTCTTTAAAAATTGCGAAAAAAGGTGTATAATAATATGTAAAAAGCGCAAAGGAGTTTTTTAAAATGGCAACATTTATAAATGAAGCATCCCATACCTTTAACGAATATCTTCTAATTCCCGGATATTCTTCTGCTGAATGTATCCCGGCAAATGTAAGTTTGAGGACACCTCTTGTAAAATACAAAAAAGGTGAAACGCCTAAAATATCTATGAATATACCTATGGTTTCTGCAATTATGCAGTCGGTTTCAGGAGATAAACTTGCAGTTGCGCTTGCTACAGAAGGCGGCGTTTCATTCATATATGGTTCCCAGTCTATCGAAGATGAGGCTGATATGGTGAGACGAGCTAAAAATCACAAGGCAGGCTTTGTTGTGAGCGATTCAAATATCACTCCGGATGCAACAATGGCGGATGTTGTGGCACTAAAGGAAAAAACCGGTCACTCAACCGTTGCGGTTACGGATAACGGTAAGGCAAACGGTAAGCTTCTTGGTATAGTTACCGGAAGGGATTACCGAGTTAGCCGTATGGACCCTTTAACAAAGGTAAGCGAATTTATGACTCCCTTTGATAAGCTTATTACAGCTCCCGAGGGAACAACTCTTAAGATAGCTAATGATATTATCTGGGATAACAAGCTGAATTCTCTTCCCATCATTGACAGTGAAGGTCACCTTGTTTATATGGTATTTCGCAAGGACTATGACACACATAAGCAGAATCCCAATGAACTGCTTGATGCTGATAAGAGATATGTCGTGGGTGCAGGTATAAACACTCGTGACTATGCTGAGAGAATTCCTGCACTTGTTGAGGCAGGAGTTGATGTGCTTTGCATTGATTCCTCTGAGGGCTTTTCCGAATGGCAGAAGAGAACTATAGAGTGGGTAAGAGAAAACTATGGTGACGATGTTAAGATAGGTGCCGGAAATGTTGTTGATGCCAAGGGCTTCAGATTTCTTGCAGAATGTGGCGCAGATTTTATCAAGGTTGGTATAGGTGGCGGATCAATCTGCATTACCCGTGAAACTAAGGGTATCGGACGAGGACAAGCAACCGCTCTTATCGATGTTTGCGCTGAAAGAGATAGATACTTTGAAGAAACGGGCGTTTATATCCCCG
>JAZNCT010000094.1:0-15438 GCA_045587665.1 Eubacteriales bacterium | reverse complement strand
TTCTCTTATTTCATTAGCAGTGTGACTATATACTTTGCATTTACCGTTATAATTTTTACTTCTCAGAAAATAACACACTCCACCTTTTATTTCTACACCTGTAATACAATCACTGGAGTCACTGAAATCATGCAAAACTTGAATTGATCTGTCATGAATCATATGTGTGCGAAATTCATCCAATCCACGTCCGCCAGTCATCCATCTAGCAGGGATTATCATGCAAAGATATGACGGCGATAGTTTTATAGCTTGCTCAACAAATTTATTATATATCGGTATGGCACTTGCTTGTGCTCCACCATCGCTTAACTGATATGGCGGATTTCCTATAATTACGTCAAATTTCATATCGAATATTTCCTCGAACTTTACTTTATGTATAAACTCATAGGCGTGTGTCTCTAATTCCGGTGCACGGTCATATTCGGACTGAGATGCACCGCAATACTGACATCTGCCTTTTACCCAAGTATGCTGTATCTTTCTGAAACGAATATTACCTTCCGCATCATCAAATTTTGATACTGAATACCGTCCATTGGGATATTTGGAACAATATGTGCTTCTGCGCGAAAGCAGGGCGGTCAGCTCGGTAATAGCAATACCATAAAGCTGTTTGTGGAAAATATGGTCGATGCGTTCCTGTAAATCGGGGATCTTATCCTCTAATCCGATAAGTAACCTTTTGGCGATCTCGCGGAGGAATACGCCAGTTTTACATGCCGGATCAAGGAAAGTCGTATCGGGGCTTTCAAACAGCTCCTGTGGTAGCATGTCCAACATCTTGTTCACGACCTCCGGAGGAGTGAATACTTCGTCGTTGGAGAGATTTGCCAAGCAGGACAATACGTCCGGTGTGTGTGCCGTTTTGTTTTTTGTGATTCGGTCAAAGAAGCTTTCAGTCATTTTCATGTATCCTCCTGTATGGCAATTGTAGGTATTCTCTGATGGGCAACGCATCATACTCGCCCGTTACGGGATTGATTCTTAGATATTTGCTGACGTCATCTTCACCATCAAATACACTGCGTTGTTTTTCTTGCGGTTTTTCACCCACCTTGAGCAGTACGTCAAGGCGAAAGTCGCGTCGCTTCAGGCTTGTACCGCCTGTTACGCTCCATTCCGGGAATATAATGGGCTCATCGGTATCCTGCTGTTCGGCATCCACACACATCAACGTAAGTGCGTTTCCGCAGAGAATGTTTTTGTCAAGAATATATCTGACCGCCGCGCGTGTCTCGTCATTACATTCCTTTTTGCATACAGCTTTGTATTCTTTTTCCCATATTTCATACAATCTGCGTCGGCATTCGATTACATTGTCCTGCATGATATCAACGCCGTAGATACTGGATACGGCAAATACCGAAAAGCGTTCAAAGTCGTAGGCACTACGCTTATATTTCTTTTTGATGCTTGTAAGTTTTCGCGAAAGGATCTCCGCAAGGAAGTTTCCGTCACCGCAAGCAGGCTCTAAAAATCGCTTGCTGTAATCCTCGCACATATTACCAACCAGATCGCACATGGCTTTCACTTCACGCTCGGCAGTAAAGACCTCGCCGTGGTCTGCCACGCGCTGTTTGGATTTGACTTGTTTTGTAGCCATAATCACCTCCTGCGTCGATTATGTACTTCGACGCAGTAAAAACGCAAAAAGGGCGAGTATTTCCTCAATTTAGAGAGAATACTCGCCCGAAAAGCTCGAATATTTACTTTTTATTATTGAATAATCGTCGAAAAAGTGTTATAATTAATTATGTATAGCCATTTTGGTGTATCGAAGTACATATTCAATGCAGTTTTATACTAAAAATTTTTTGGTAATCGATTCATCATTTCGATTTTTGTGTCCATCATGCTGTGCGCGTAGCGGTTCAGCGTTATGGACGCATTTTTATGCCCCATGATCTCGGACAGCGTCTTGATGTCCATTCCACACTCGATGGCACGAGTGGCGAAGGTATGCCGCAGGGCATGAAAGTTGAGCTTCCTGACTCCGGCTCTTTCCGTGAGCTTTTCAAACATATATTGGTACGAGCGGATTGACATTCGTTCGCCTTTTTTATTTTCGATAACGTAGGCGCTCCGCGAATTTTCTATGCGTGTTTTCAACATCTCAGCGATATAAGAAGGCAGTGGAATTACTCGATCTGAAGACGTGGTTTTAGGCTTGTCCACGATAAGCTGCCATTCGCCGCTTTCGTCCTTGTCACGATATACCGTTTTATTTATAGAGATAAACCCACGTTGAAGGTCAACGTCACCCCATTCAAGTCCTAATAGCTCTCCTATCCGGACGCCGGTATAAAGGCAGAGGAGAATGCCGAACAGGCGCGGATCATCGGATCCCATAATCGCATTTTCAATTTTTCGCTGCTCATCCTTTGTAAAGGCCTCGACCTTTTGGGCTTCCTCACGGGAGCGCCGTATTCGCTCACACGGTTTTTGTTCAAGCAAGTCCATATCGCAAGCATATTCGAAGGCAAGGTTCAGTACCGTCAACATAAGATTAGCGCTTGTCGCAGAGAGCTTGCCACCACCACTACGAATATTACCTTCTGCCTTTTGGTGTGAGAGAAATTCTTGAATATCCCTACGGCTCAGATCTTCAATATTTTGTTCGCCAAGCGCTGGATTGATATGCGCTGTGATTAGCCCTTGATAGCGGGAATAGGTTCTTGACTTGATGTGTTCTTTTTCGTAGGTTTCAAGCCATTCCGTGAGTAAAGTTTGTGTTGTCATAAAGTCCTCCTTGAATTTTGATGGTACAAATATTGTACCCCAAAATTGTCGACCTGATGTTAGCAACACAATACCACAAGGTAACGGCAAAGTCCAGATAACTTTTTGTTAACTAAATTCCGTTTTCTTTGATTTCTGCAGCTCAAATTCTGATTCCCAACAAAGGCCTGCTGAAAAGCAAAACACCACGGATTTTTCTTCCGTGGTGTTTTGCCGTATCTATTAATATTCACTATTTACAGTTCTCATCATACCATTCGCGCATTGGCACATTGTAAATGTAACCGTGATAAACCGTACTACCATCGATTGTTGTTTCATAGACGATACCTTGATTGTGCTCATTTAAGTTAGAATATACTACGCTCGATACCACTACCGGTTGTTTTCCGTTTCTGCCGGCTTTGTTAGCAAGATGACATGCTGAATTAACCACATCTCCCATCCAAATAACATCATTAAGTCCACTTCCAGAGTATCCCGCTTTCACCATAAGCGCTCTGCCGTAATCCATACCGATTCCTACTGATATAGTACTATATCCCTTTTTCTCCAACTTATAGTTCAAAATCTCAATCAAAGAATTTAACTGAGCGGCTATACTAAAAACACTATCTACTTGCGATTTGTAGGGAGTTTCAAAAACACCCCAAACACAATCACCATTTATATTGATTTCTTTGCACTGATCAGATGCGTTCATTAAGGCAGTACATTCGGAAATAAAGGCTCTATACATTTTAGCCAGGGTAGGACGTCTATGCTCATCTGTCATATCAGATGAGCCCACAATATCTATGAAAAGTGCAGTAACATTAACATAAAATCCGTTAGTGTATGTAAGAGAACTTCTCGAAGGAATAGAGTCTTTATCGGAATAGTTACTATTACTCGCATCTAAAATGTCATCAATTCTTTTGGCACTCTTATCTACATCGTATAAAATTCTGTTTGTTACTTCCATTCTTTATTCTCCCTATGCTTTATTTGCAATTCTCATTATACCAAGCGTTCATGGATTTATTAATAACATCACACTGATAATATGTGGTGTAACCAATCATTATTGTCTTGAAAAAGTTGCGATTTATTTCGTTTAAGTGCGAATAAAGGCCACTGGATACCATTATGGGTTTTCTTAGATCTCTTCCAGCTTTATTTGCAATATGGCAGGCATTATTAACTACATCTCCCATCCATATAACATCATTTAAGCCGCTCCCTGAATATCCTGCTTTAACCATAAGTGCTCGACCGTAATCGATACCGATACCTACGGATATATTTGAGTACCCTTTTTTTGTCAGTTTATAGTTTAATATTTTTATCAAAGAGTTCAATTTAGCTGAGATATCAAATACAGAGTCTATATGTGAGTTTTCTGTTGTCTCAAAAACACCCCACACGCAATCGCCATTGATATTAATTTCTTTACAGTGTTCTGAAGAGTTCATAATAGCGGTGCATTCCGATATAAAGGCTCTATACATTTTGGCAAGAGTAGGGCGCTTATGCTCATTTGTCATATCGGACGATCCGACAATATCTATAAACAGAGATGTAACATTCACATAATACCCATTGGTATATGTGAGAGAATCTCTTGAAGGAATATATGTCTTATCAGCATAATTGCTGTTGCTTGCATCCAGAATCTCGTCTATTCTGGATGCACTTTTTTCAACGTCATAAATAATTCTTTTTGTTACTTCCATAATGGACTCTCCTTATATCAGATTTAACACCATACATACGAAAAACAAAACCGTTGATGACAACAGCAGCCACAACCCCTTATTATAGAATTTGAATTTCGCTGAACAAATACAGGAATTGATGTGCACTTGTTCCAATATATCCTTGGTCAACTCTTTGTCGTTCATATCCATTGTTTTGGATTTGAAGTCATTAAGCGGTAACGTTGCTATTGTTCCGAAGAAAAACATGGATTTTTTTGTGACATTGGTTTTAATTCTACCGCGTATTGCAAGGAAAAATATAACAATCGATACCAAGCAAGTTAGGTACAATACTGCTACCAAAAGTGTACCCATGATGGTGCAACAAGAAACAGTCTGCTCTTTTATCGCGATAGATAGATTTTGAAATGCCACAGGCATAGTTCCGGCATTGTAAAAAATTATGGCTAACAGAGCAACTATAAAGGCTAATCCTAAAGAGGCTTTTGTGTCAACATTTCCAATCCAAGAATTGGTTAATTCCAAGGCTTTATATGCATCTTCTTTTGAGTATTTGTTAGTATCGTTATTGCCCATATTTCTACCTCCGTAAGCAATCAAATTGTTTTCTATATTATAACATATTTTGCCGTTTTTTTCAAGAGAGAAATACTATATATAGTATCTCGAACAGAAACATTTGCATATTTGCCATTGATTTCAACAAAAGCAAAACACCACGGATTTTTCTTCCGTGGTGTTTTGCCGTAAGGGCTGCTTATTCGGTTGTTATAATTTTACCGCTAATTTTGCACGCCCTTGGCTCAGCTTTTTTGTTCTTTATCTGAATGGCAAATATCCTTCATAGCGCATCCTGCGCAGGAGCCGCAGTGAGATCCTTTGCCCTTTCTAAAATTATTTATCCGGCAGGCGATGATCACAACGATCACCGCCGCAAGGACAGTTGCCACAATAATCGTAGGCCACATATGATCACCTCGGTTTTATCAAAGAGCGTTTGATTTATTATATTTGTTTTTGCGGAAAAGCAGGTATATTATCGCCAAAAGTGCTATAACCGCCACCACCGTAAATATACCAAATGAAGCCTCGCCTGTTATAAGGCCGCCAAGCTGATAAACTATCATAGAGATAACATAGGCAAATACGCACATATATGTAATGGTAAAGGCAGTCCATTTTGGGTTGTTCATCTCTCGCCTGATAGCACCCATGGTTGCAAAGCAGGGGGCACAAAGAAGATTGAATATCATAAAACTATATGCAGTTACAGCACCGAAATCGGCTCTCACAAGAGACCAGATCTCATTTCCTGTTTCGCTGATCTCACCTGCATACTGATAAAGCGTACCAAAGGTAAGCACCACCTCTTCTTTTGCAATAAGACCCGTAATGGTTGCAACAGTAGACTTCCACGCCATGTCACCTACCCAGCCGATAGGATAAAAGATCCAGGCGATAGCATTTCCTATAGTGGCAAGGATCGACTGATTATCATTTTCAACAGCCCCGAAAGAACCATTAACAAATCCGTATCCGCGCATAAACCACAAAACTATTGCAGACAGCAATATCACGGTTCCCGCACGTTTTATAAATGACCAGCCCCTATCCCAAGTGGTTCTCAGAACATTGCCGAGAGTGGGTAAATGATATTGAGGAAGCTCCATAACAAAGGGAGCAGGATCGCCCGAAAAGGCCTTGAATTTTTTTAGCATGATTCCTGATATCACCACAGCCGCAATTCCGATAAAGAAGGCCGAAACCGCAACAAGGGCCGAATTTCCGAATATTGCTCCGGCAAAAAGACCGACTATAGGCATTTTTGCACTGCAGGGGATAAAGCCTGTTGTGATTATAGTCATTTTGCGATCTCTATCCTGGTCTATAGTTCTTGATGACATAATACCGGGAACACTGCAGCCTGTTGCAACAAGCATTGGAATAAAGCTCTTTCCCGAGAGGCCGAATTTACGGAATATCCTATCCATAATGAACGCAACACGAGACATATATCCGCAGTCCTCTATAATAGCAAGCAGCAGGTAGAGTACCATAAGCTGAGGAACAAATCCAAGAACCGCTCCAACTCCGCCAACGATCCCGTCCATTATAAGACCATAAAGCCAAGGAGCTATTATCGGCTCTCCTGCTCCATTCAAAAGGAAGCTGTCAAACAGCGCAGGCACCCACTCTCCAAAGAGTACATCGTTTGCAAAATCAGTGCCAATAGTTCCTATGGAAAACGAGAAATTTCCCATAGCTATCGAATAAACAAGAAACATAACTGCCGCAAATATCGGAAGGGCAAGAACACGGTTTGTCACTATTCTGTCGATCCTGTCTGAAGCAGAAAGTCTGTTCTTGTTCTTTTTAACATAACATTCCTTCATAATACGCACTATATAGTCATAGCGCTCGTTTGTGATAACTGCCTCCGCATCGTCGTCAAACTGCCTCTCAACTGCCGCAATATCCTTTTCGATGTGGGCAAGCTTCTTTTCATCAAGACCAAGATGCTCAATGACTTTTGCATCCCTCTCAAAGATCTTGATAGCATACCACCTTTGCTTATCCTCGGGCATACTGTGAACAGCCGCTTCTTCAATATGTGCAATAGCGTGCTCTGTTGTGCCCGAGAAGATGTGCATAGGAACATTTTTACCTTTTTTTGCCGCCTCGATAGCCGCATCTATAGCCTCGTTTGTGCCTGTACCCTTCAGGGCGGAAATATCCACCACCGCACAGCCAAACTTTTTGCCAAGCTTTTTGATATCAATAACATCTCCGCGCTTGTTTACAAGATCCATCATATTAACTGCAATAACAACGGGAATTCCAAGTTCGATAAGTTGGGTGGTCAGATAGAGATTTCTTTCAAGATTTGTGCCGTCAACAATGTTGAGTATGGCATCCGGGCACTCGTTTATAAGATAGTTTCTGGCAACCACCTCTTCAAGTGTATAGGGCGAAAGCGAATAAATACCCGGAAGGTCTGTGATAATCACTCCACTCTGCTTTTTAAGCTTTCCCTCTTTCTTTTCAACGGTAACACCGGGCCAGTTGCCAACATACTGATTTGAACCGGTCAGCGCATTGAAAAGCGTTGTCTTACCGCAGTTTGGATTGCCCGCAAGAGCAATTTTTATATCCATTAAAAATCCTCACTTTCTGTGTTAGCAAAGGCTAACTGGAAATTACTTTTTTTAGGGGCACACCCCCTAAAATCGGTCTTATTCTATTTCAACCATTTCAGCATCATCGCGGCGAAGAGTCAGCTCATATCCCCTTAGCGTTATCTCGATCGGATCTCCGAGCGGTGCCACCTTTCTCACATATATCTCCACGCCCTTTGTCAGACCCATATCCATTATCCTGCGCCTCACAGCCCCCTCACCGTGTAGCTTTACTACCTTAACATTTTGGCCGATCTTAACGTTCTTTAATGTTTTCATATTTGCTTCCTCCAAACATACATCTATGGTAAAAACCATATTAGGTTCAAGCAAGTTAGCCTTGGCTAACTATGTAATATGATACACTTTTTTTATAGATTTGTCAAGTAGATTTTCCCATTTTTCCCACTCATCTCACAATTTCAGCAGATTAAACAAATGGTTAGCAATCGCTAACCGCTTGTTTTAGTCATTTATAAACAACACATAAAAATAAATCCCCTGCCCTATTATAAAAAGGGATACAGGGGACTTATATTTCCGGTCGCTTATGCAAGCTCTCCGAGGATTTTTGCAGCACCTTCGCGGCAAATGCACCTGCCATGTTCACTTATGTATATATCAAAGGCCGAGGCATCAAGCTCAGAACCGTATTCCATGACGACACTTTCTGCTCCTCCTTCAAAAAACGCTTCTCTCTCGTCTTTCAAAACCAAATAAAATCCCCCATCCGAAAGGTATGCCGAGCTCTCACCCACATATCCTGCACCCATAAGAGCCCTGCAGGCGCAGAGCATATTTTCCATTCTGTCAAAGCTATAGGCATGCACCCGCTTTTTCTTTCTGCAAAAAGCATCCTTTTCATACGGTGATGATATCTGCGCACACTTTTTCATAGAGCCTCCCGTGCCATGCTGATCTAAACGAATATCCTCATCATCGGATCTCTCATATTTTGAATCATAGTTTTTCTCCGAAAAGATCCCAAGCTTTGTTACATACATCTCACAGCCGCCTTTTTTTGACGGATAGACCTGAACAAAAACCTTTTCGCTTGCGGCATCAAAGCCTGTGCGATGCTTAGCTTCATCAAGAATACTCCAAAAAGCCCGCCTTGTTTCGGTATTTTCATAATCAAGTGTACTGCAGTCAAGTGAATACTGTCTCATATCCTCACTCGTAAGCATTATTTTCAGCTTGCTTTTACTGATAACGATTAGTTCCATAAATCTTCTGCCGCACGGGTGCAAAGCAGCTCCTTTCAAAAAATTCACTTTGGGGTGTCCCCCTCTCCTAATAAACATTATAATCAATCAAAGCCAAAAATGGTACCCCTAAATTTTTGGTAATTTCACACCGCCGTCACATTTGGAATTTAGAGTCAAAAAATTATTATTTTTCCTCTGCTTGACTTGTAACCTTACATATGTTAAAATACTATAAGTAAAAAAAGGGGGGACAGAGATGCGATATCTTGAAAACAGAGCCGTGCTTGAGCTCTCGGTAAAAGAAATGTGCGAAAGAGCTCTTTGCCGTGGAAGCATAAAAAGCAAAGACTCCCCCATTTATGAAAGCGCAAAGCAAAAATGCAGAGACTCTCTTACAAAAAGATCGGGAATATTTTTTAAGCCCGATGAGGAGCTGCAGATCACCGTTTCGGTAAGCGGTATACATTATGAAGTGAGTGGCAGAGCCGACGGTATACTGAAAGATGATAAAGGCATTACGGTGTATATGATAAGTCCTCTTAAAGGAAAGCGTTTTGCTATGCCGCCAACACCCATTTTTCTCTCGGAGAGCATATGTCTTGCCCACCTTGCATCATCAAAATTTGAGGCAGAGAGCATAAAGCTCTGTCTCATTCTCTTAAATGTTGATACCGGCAAAAGCCGCACTGTGGAAAAAGAATATTCCTCCTCTGCCCTTTCACGTGAATTCATGAGCATCCTTATAAAATCGGAGCGGTTTGCCAAGCTGTGTATAAACAAGGCTCTGAACGTTCAGGGCTCAATAGATGCGATGCGCTTTCCCTTTGGAAAAACACGCCCGGGACAAAAAGAACTTATCGAAGAGACTTATAGAGCAATTTACAGCGGAACACGGCTTTTTGCAACAGCACCCACAGGCATCGGAAAAACAATATCCGTGCTCTATCCGGCCGTTAAAGCACTGGGAAAAGGACTTTGTCACAAGATTTTTTATCTGACGGCTAAGGCAAGCACAAGAAGAGAGGCCTTTTCTGCCGTCAAAAGAATGTTTGAGGCAGGGGCTATGCTGAAGGTAATGATCCTCAACCCCAAAGAGCAGATGTGCACAAACAGTGCTGCAAAGCTTTCGGGAGGGCGTGTAAGCTGCTTCTGCACAGCAGAGCGTTGTGAAATGGCAAGGGATTATTACAGCCGCAAAGATGATGCCCTCTATGAGCTGCTCACCGAGGCAAACGGATATACCCCACGCCTTATAAGTGAGGCCGCAAAAAAGCACAACATCTGCCCCTATGAGCTTTCTCTTGACCTTAGTGAACACTGTGATATTATTATATGCGACTATAACTATGTTTTCGACCCCGGGGCAAAACTGCGCCGATATTTCGGTGAGCTCTCCGAAAAAAGCGACGAAAATTATGTTTTTTTAACAGACGAAGCACACAATCTTGCAGACAGAGCAAGAGAAATGTATTCGGCAGAGCTATCGTTGAGGGCCTTTGAAGACCACCTTTCTCAGCTTCCCATAGACCTGGGACGGCTATCCTCCGCCTTTGAAGAGATAATCAGAAGCTTCAAATCTCTCAAAAATCTCTGCGCCGACAATCTTTCAAAGGATGATAGGGGAGAAGATCTTGGCTTCTATTTCAGCGCAAACCCTCTTGTGTCTTTTTCAGAGGAGCTGCTTAAATTTGTTGGCAAGCTTGAATACTTTTCAAAGCAGAATCCGGACTCGGCTTATTCGGATATACTTTATGAACTCACAAGCTCTGTAAAAGAATATTTATCAATACTTAATTATTATGATGAGCATTTCAGAACATATATTCTGGTGCAGGGGGGGAATATAACTTTGAGAGCCTACTGCATAAACCCCTCTGCTATTCTCGACATATGTATGAACCGAGCCTGTTCCAGCATTCTTTTTTCGGCAACGCTCACACCTGCCGATTATTTTGTGGACGTTTTGGGCGGTTCGGGAAAATCAGCCACCCTTTCTCTGCCCTCCCCGTTCCCCCGCAAAAACCTTTGTCTGTGCGCCCTGCCCATAAGCACAAGGCACGCCGACAGAGACAAAAGCACCCCCCACATAGCAATGGCGATCGCCGCATCCATACTGCCGAAAAAGGGGAACTATATCGTTTATTTCCCCTCATACAGCTATATGGAAAGGGTTGCTGCCTATTTCAAAATAAAATTTCCCGCAGTTAAGCTCAACATTCAGAAAAGGGGAATGACCCATGCCGAAAAGGAAAGATTTCTCGATTTCTTCAGCGAAAACGAAAGCTGTATGAAGGTTGGATTCTGCGTTCTGGGCGGGAGCTTTTCTGAGGGTGTCGACCTGCCGGGCAGCCGCCTTATCGGCAGCATTATCGTTGGCGTAGGACTTCCACAGCTATCGGATGAGCTGAATATAATACGGGATTTTTATGAACTGAAATATGAGCGAGGCTATGACTACGCCTACACCTTTCCCGGCATGAATAAGGTTCTGCAGGCATGCGGCAGGGTTATCAGACGAGAGGATGACAAAGGAATAGTTGTCCTCATCGACGACAGATATGAAACACCTCAGTATAAAAGTCTATTTCCCGAGCACTGGGAGAACATCGTTTTTGCAAGTTCTCATAAAGAACTTGCAAAAATCATTGACGACTTTTGGAAAAATGAGAATAATATGTAAACAAAATGGTGTTATTAAGTTAAAAATATAAATAGTGGATTGTATTTTCTCTAAAATAGTAATATAATATGTCTGTTATGCTCATAGCGGCTTGCATTTTTGCAAGTTCAAAACCAATTTTATTCAGTATAACAGATTCCGCAAAGGAGGAATAATCATGGAAAGAGTAGTTCTTAAATCTATCTTCACATCACCCGCCGATTACGAGGGCAAAGAGATCACCGTTGCCGGCTGGGCAAGAAATATCCGCACAAGCAACGCATTTGGGTTTATCATGCTTAATGACGGCAGTTATTTTACAAACCTGCAGGTCGTTATAGAGAGCACTAAAATAGATAATTACAAGGAGATCGCTTCTCAGAATATCGGTGCGGCTCTTGTTATAAAGGGCACTCTTGTTATGACCCCCGATGCACCCCAACCCTTTGAGCTTCACGCAATCTCTGTTGAGGTGGAAGGCAGCTCAACACCCGAATATCCTATTCAAAACAAGCGTCACACTCCCGAATATCTGCGCACAATTGCTCATCTTCGTCCAAGAGCAAACACCTATTATGCAGTTTTCAGGGTGCGCTCTGTTGCCGCATATGCTATTCATAAATTCTTCCAGGACAGAGGCTTTGTTTATGCTCAGACCCCTCTCATCACAGCATCCGACTGCGAGGGTGCAGGCGAGATGTTCAGAGTTACTACCCTTGATCCTAAGGATCCGCCACTTACCGAGGACGGTCAGGTAGACTTTTCCAAAGATTTCTTTGGCAAAAAGGCAAGCCTTACGGTTTCCGGTCAGCTCAATGCAGAATGCATGGCTCTCTCTTACGGAAGCATCTATACCTTTGGCCCCACCTTCCGCGCCGAAGTCTCCTACACACAGAGACACGCAGCAGAATTTTGGATGGTTGAGCCCGAGATCGCATTTGCAGACCTTGAAGACGATATGAAGCTGGCAGAGGATATGGTTAAATATGTTCTCCGCTATGTAATGGAGCAGTGCCCCCGCGAGCTTGAATTCTTCAATCAGAGAATAGACAAAACAGTTCTCCAGAGACTGAGCGACCTTGTGAACAGTGATTTTGGAAGAGTTACCTATACAGAGGCCGTTAAGCTCCTTAAGGAAAGTGGACACAAATTTGAATATCCTGTTGAATGGGGCATAGACCTGCAGACCGAGCACGAGAGATATCTAACAGAGCAGATATTCAAAAAGCCTGTTTTTGTTACCGATTATCCCAAAGAGATCAAAGCCTTTTATATGCGCCGCAATGATGACGGAAAGACAGTTGCTGCTATGGATATGCTGGTTCCCGGCGTCGGTGAGCTTATAGGCGGTTCGCAGAGAGAAGAGCGACTTGATATGCTGAAGGAAGCACTTAAGAACTTCGGTCTTGACGAAAAGGACTATTGGTGGTATCTTGAGCTCCGCAAATTTGGCGGAACAAAGCACGCAGGATTTGGTCTTGGCTTTGAACGTCTCATTATGTATATCACAGGCATAACTAACATCCGCGATGTTGAGCTGTTCCCAAGAACCACGGGCAATGCGGAATTCTGATAATTTTGATTGAGGATCATTTATGAAATATACCGAACTATCACGTGAGGAGCTGGCAAAACTTAACGCAAAGCTCCAAAAGCAATATGAAAAATATAAAAGCCTTGGACTTTCCCTTGATCTTTCAAGAGGCAAGCCCGGCAAAAAACAGCTTGATATGCTAGAGGGTATGCTTGATGTTATCGCCACAAGTGATGACTGCAAATCCGAGGCGGGCATAGATTGCAGAAACTATGGGCTTCTTGACGGAATTCCGGAAGCAAAAAAGCTTTTCGCAGAGCTTTTTGATGTTCGGCACGAAAATATTATAGTTGCCGGCAACTCCAGCCTTAATCTTATGTATGACTCTGTAGCAAGAGCAATGCTCTATGGCGTCTACGGCAGCGAAATGCCGTGGTGCAAGCTGGAAACGGTAAAATTCCTTTGCCCTGCCCCCGGATATGACCGTCATTTCGCAATTTGCGAATCTCTTGGCATTGAAATGATAACGGTTGATATGACGCCTACAGGCCCGGATATGGACGCTGTTGAAAAATATGTTTCCGCAGACCCCTCTATCAAGGGTATCTGGTGCTGTCCCAAATATTCAAACCCCGAAGGAATAACATATTCGGATGATACCGTTCGCCGTCTTGCATCCCTTAAGCCTGCGGCATCCGACTTCAGAATCTTTTGGGATAATGCCTATATCGTTCACGATCTTTACCCCGATAAGAGAGACACTCTGCTCAATATATATGCAGAGGCTGAAAAGCACGGAAATGAAGATATGATCTTCTTCTTTGCTTCAACCTCAAAGATATCCTTCCCGGGCTCCGGCGTTGCTATCTTTGCTTCCAGCCCCCGAAATCTTGCCCAGATCAAGCCGATAATGGGTGTTCAGACCATTGGCTTTGATAAGATCAATCAGATAAGACACGTTAAGTATTTTAAGAGCGTTGAAAATGTGAGAGCTCATATGATGAAGCTGGCGGATCTGATCAGACCTAAATTTGAAGCGGTTCTTGAGATTCTTGGAGAAGAACTGGGTGAGGCAGGCGTTGCTGAATGGACAAACCCCCTCGGCGGTTATTTTGTGAGTCTTAATACAATGGATGGCTGTGCAAAGAGAACATACGATCTTGCAAAAGAGGCAGGCGTTACCCTTACAACGGTTGGCGCAACCTTCCCCTACGGCAAAGATCCCAGAGACAGAAATATCCGCATTGCCCCCACCTTCCCTTCAGACGAAGAGCTTGTGGCAGCAATGGAGGTTCTCGTTTGCTGCGTTAAGCTTGCGGCAACTGAAAAGCTTTTGAATAAATAAGATACGGGGCTGTTTTAAAGCAGCCCCTTTCCCATAATATTTTGGAAACACTTTGAAAGGGTGCAAAATGAAGCAAGCACAAATAAATCCTTTTAAGAACTCAGATTCAAACAAAAGATACTATACATATGACTACTATATGAAAAAAAAATACGGCGGAAAATGCGTAAAGATCCCGCTTGACGCAGGCTTCAGTTGCCCAAATATAGATGGAAAATGCGGTTACGGCGGCTGTATATACTGTTCAGGCAGAGGAAGCGGTGATTTTGCCGAATCCCCCTCTCTATCTATCAGGGAGCAATATAATATAACCTGCCGCAAGCTGGCGGCAAAATGGAGCACAGATAGATGTATAGCATATTTTCAAGCTCACACAAACACCTATGCGCCGCTTTCGGTTCTGAGAGAAAAATTTGAAGAAGCCGCCTCGCTTCCAAATGTAGTGGGACTCAGCATAGCAACGAGAGCCGACTGTCTCCCGGATGATGTTATCGCATATCTTGACGAGCTATCAAGCAGAATAGACATAACAATCGAGCTTGGACTGCAAACAGTTCACGATAAAAGTGCCGCGCTCATCAACCGAGGGCACAGCTTTGCAGATTTTGAAAACGGCTACCTTCGCTTAAAAAAAGGAGCCCCTAAAATAAGCACCTGCATACATCTGATCTTCGGACTTCCCTGCGAGGATAGGGACATGATGCTTGAAAGCGTAAAGGAGACTGCAAGACTTCGCCCGGACCAAGTGAAGATACACCTGCTTCACGTTATCAAAGGCACAAAAATGGCTGAAATATATGAAAACGGAAATTATCAGCCAATGAAACGGCAGGATTATATAGATACGGTTTGCCTTGCACTTACTCACTTGCCAGAGGATATCGTTATCGGAAGACTCACAGGTGACGGAATGTCATCCACCCTGCTTGCCCCCGATTGGAGCAGAAAAAAAGTTACTGTTCTCAATGATATTGATAAAAAAATGTTCATAGAGGATCTCTGGCAGGGCAAAATATTGCAAAATTCTTTCAAATAACATTTATTTCCTTGACAGAATCGGATATTTAATTT
>JAZNCT010000093.1:0-2349 GCA_045587665.1 Eubacteriales bacterium | reverse complement strand
AAATAAAAAAGCACTTGCTTTATGCAAGTGCTTTTTGGTGCTCCATTGCGGAATCGAACCGCAGACACCTTGATTAAAAGTCAAGTGCTCTACCGGCTGAGCTAATGGGGCATTTCACAACGACATATATAATACCATATTTTTTCGCTTTTGTCAACAGTTTTGCCAAAAATTATTTTGTTTATTCCCGATTACATAAAATGTGGGAGCTGAAATGTGATATAATACAAAAAAGGCCGCCTCCTCGGCGGTCTCTTTTGTATTATACTGAAGTTTGATAATTTTTAGCTTACCAATTTGCTTCCTTTTCGTTTTCGGGTATTACCTCCACAAAGGCTTTAATGGCACATTCTATCATATCATCATCCGGCTCAACCGTTGTAAGATGCTGAAGCCAAACACCGGGAGCGGATATTATTCTGGTTACTATATTATCCTTTTTGCCTGCAAGCTTTATAAGCTCATATCCTATTCCAACTGTGAGAGGCAGGAGCAGAAGCTTTATGCCTGTGCGGTAAAGAGCCGGAATGTTGGCAGGGATAAGCATACCTATGATAATTCCCACAAGAAGCATAAGTATCATAAAAGAAGTGCCGCATCTTGGGTGGAAACGCTTTTCCTTTTTCACGTTTTCAACGGTCAAATCCTTTCCGTGTTCATAGCAGAAAATGGTTTTGTGTTCTGCACCGTGATACATAAAGGTTCTGCGGATATCCTTCATTAGGGAGACCAGAGCCATGTATATCACAAAAAGTACTATTCTGAACACACCCTCAAAAAGCGAGCGGAGAAATGGGTTTCCCTTAAGCACGGGAGCAGCCGTTTCAAGCCAGGAATAGAGCTGAGCCGGGAGCCAGAGGAAAAGAGCTATGGAGAGGAGCACTCCAAGAACGCCGCTTATTGCCATGAGAATATTCATGCCTATCTCGCCTAATTTTGAAGGCTCTTTTTTTGATTTGTTTTCCGCACCTTCGAGGTTTTCTCCTTTGGCTTCCTTTTTGGGTTCGTCTTCAAAGCCGGCTATTTCTGCCGATCTCATGAGACATTTATAGCCCGAGCTCATAGAGTCGATAAAATTGAAAACCCCTCTGATAAAAGGAAGCTTAAAAAATTTTCCTTTAAACTTTGCCTTGGTTTCCCATTTTTCAAGAATTATTTCGCCTTCTGGATTGCGAACTGCCATGGCGGAATAATGAGGGCCTCTCATCATAATGCCTTCGATAAGGGCCTGTCCTCCTATAGAGGTTTTTTTATTGCAAGAACCGCACTTGTCGGATTTATTATTCAAAAAATCACTCCTTTACATAACGGATATGTTTATTATACACCTTATATATTAACTGCGTGTTAACTTGACATTTATTGAAAAATATTTTCAAACAAAAACAAGACCGAAAAACGATCTTGTTTTTTGCTTCTTGAAAATTATTCGGCAACGAATTCTAATCCGTTATCCGAGGCATATTTTTGTGCATATGAGCCTGCCTTGCCGTGGATAACCACGCCATAGGAGCCTTCAAAAGCATCGGATGATATGCTTTTTACCGTGGTCGGTATGTAGACATATTTAAGCTCCGGGCAATTTGCCATTGCCTTTGATTCGATTTTTTGTATGCCTGCCGAAAGCTTGATCTCTTCAAGCGAAGTCATATCTGCAAAAGCCGAGCTTCCGATAGATACAACAGGAGTTGCATCAAGCTCCCTTGCAACAGATATCTTTTTGGAGGAGCCTATATATCCCCTGATAGCTATGGTGTCGCTTGCAGAATCATATTTATAGTCAAGATTTCCGTCCACCTCTTTGATTATCTCTTCGGAGAGAATATCATCCTTCGGGGGCTCAGGCTCAGGATCCGTCTTTTCGGTTGTAATAGGAGCAGTGGTGTCATCAGAAGTAACGGGGGCTGTTGTTTCGGTTGTGTCCTCAGGCTTTTTTGTGTCCTCGGTGTCCTTTGGTTCTGTGTCCTTTTCTGTATCCTTTGTTTCTTCGGAGCTATCCGGGTCTTCCGAGGAGACTTCATCCTTTGTGTCGGCCGACGTTTTGTCACTCTCGGGTGATTTTTCCTCTGTATCAACAGAGGGATCTACCGATTTATCGGTGTCGCCGCTTTCGCCTTCGGTATCACTGTTGTCACTGTCAGCTATTGAGATCGGCTCTGCGCGGAAAATTATTTCGTCAAGGCAGCCCGAAAGTATACATATGGCGGCAATGACGATTATTATCATCACTGCAAATGCCGCAAAATATGCTCTGTAGCCTATATCGGTTCCTGGTGATTTCTTTTTTGACATTTAAACAACTTCCTTTCATCACAAATATTTAGAAGTACATTTTAATTATAAATTAAA
>JAZNCT010000092.1:0-16362 GCA_045587665.1 Eubacteriales bacterium | reverse complement strand
CTACGATCCGACTTTAATCAAGAGTGCTTCGATTTACAATATCCACGCCTGTAAAGTATATGGATATGATCTCTTCGGCAGTTGCTCCGGCGTCAGAAAGATCTTTAGCACCGTATTGACTTATTCCAACTCCGTGTCCCCAGCCCTTTCCGGCAAAAATAAAGTTGCTGCCTGAAGAAGCTGTGATTGTTTCGGTAACGGTTTCAAGCGTTGTGATGACAGTGACATTCTCAAATTCAGAGATCACTTCATAAGCGTTTTCGCTTACATAAACTGTACCTTCGTCTTGGGAAATTCTGGCAATAGAGAAGGGCTCCAAATTTTCATACTCTTCGTCCGGGAAATAATCCACGTTTGTGTCCACGGCATTTTCTTCAGGATCTTCTTCGTCCTCAGAACCATAAAAATCCTCATAAAAATCTTCGGGCAGATTTTCGGCGTCAAGCAGAGTTACCTTTTGATTGTCATATTCAAATGGGGTCGCATCGTCGTGCTCGTTTGCTGTTGCCACACATGAATTCATGCTTACCTTACGGCCTGTGGAGGATAATACATAAGCAACCGGATATTCGCTCGGCATTATTTCTCCGCTTTCGGTTATAACCTGAATTTCGGATATCAGCTTTTGTTCGTTTGTAACATAGCCTGTGATGAGAAAATCTTTTTTCTGCTCCTGGGGCGGTGTGGCAGGCTTTCCTTCGCCTATCACGCGTACATTATAGACCTTGTTATAAGTGAGGTCCAGCGAGCCTTGACCAACAGTGAAATTTGCGGATTTAAGGTAGCTTGAAAGAGTTGTTCTGACGGCGTCGCTTCTGTTTATTTTTGCGGTGTTTCCGCTTGTGTCAGTAAAGGTTATGGAATAAACATAGTCGGGGTTATCTTCCACCGTTTCAATGGATATCGAAGCTATAGCTCCCGAAAGCTGAGTGTAGCCTCCTTTGGTTCTAAGGGTGCTGCAAAGAGCCTCGGGTGAAACCTCGGTGTGCCAAAGACCGTTGTTGTAGTCATAATATTTTTCCCACGGAGTCTGAACAGAGGTGAGATAGCCTCTTGCAGAACCCCAAACATACTGAGAGCCAACGGTTGAACCGCCAACACTTGATGAATAATAAGCACTGATAACATTTCCTTCATAAACAGTGACCATACCTTCTGTGCTTGCAACAGCTTCAACAACAGCATCGTTTACACGGTTTCTGCCTTTGTATACCTGGTCACTTTGGGTTGCTGTCATATCAAAGCCATAGCTTTTATATCTTTTGCAGTAATTGGCAATGGCATATGAACGAATGGTTATCGCAAAGGTGCGAAGGACCTCTCGGCTCCAAGAATTGCTGATCTCATATGGGAGAACACCTTCAACATAGCTTTCAAGATCAAGCAGATTTGTCAATGCCACTCCCGTGTATGTATCTGTGTGCCTCGGTATAAAGGTCATAACACCTTCATAGAGATTGTTTGCAGGGGTTTGGATATAGGAATCGTATTCGTCTCCTTGAAAAGCCATAAATCCAATGTTGTCATAGCCTGCGCCAAAGTCATATTCAAAAAGAATGATGTCGTTTTCCGGATTGACGACAGAAACGGCAGTTTTGGAGGGATATGCAACAGACAGCTCATAGTTTTCAAAAGAATTTTTATATTTTTCGAGAGCCGCAAGCGCATCAGCCTCTGTTGCATAGTGGCCGAGACGTATCTTGTTTTCTCCGTTTATATGTGTAGGAATTGGGTAGAGATTATCATCGGGGATCTTGTATTTTACGTCCCCTACAAGATATTCAAAAGGCATTGAACCGAAAACAGTGTTTGTAAGCTCAAGGTGATAACCGCCGATAACTGTAGATGAAGGATCGTCTGTCAGATAATATGTCATTGCCTTTTTGGAAAGATTGGCATCAACTGTTGCCGAGGCAATATTTGAGTTCAGGTGATACATAGGATCAAAAGAGCGTACATTTTCTGTTATAACAGTTGAGCCCACAACAAAGCCGTAAGGAGCTTTTATTTCAAAGCCAACCGTTATACCTGAACCATACATTAAACCGACGGCGATATATGTATCGCCATCGGTTTCTGAAGAAAATGAATAATCGGATTCGTTATATGAGAAATCTGCAGCGAAGATCTCATTGATGATCAATGTTATTCCCAGCGTAGCTGTTCCGCCAATCATAAGTATGGCAAGGATCAGGCAAAGAATACGAGTCCAGTTCAGCTTTTTCTTATTCTTAAGATTCGACAATTATGTATGCACCTCCTACCATGACATAAGCCCCACCGGAGCTTGTGATTACTATACCTCGTCCGTCATCTCCTCGTGGGATGAGCAGGTTGTGGTTCTTTGGAACAGCGGCACCGCCTTTAAGGTCAACGCCGTCTGTAAGGTCGCTGAGACCCTGATTGTCAAAAGGCGAAACTATCTGAGCAGTACCCGAACGCAAAATTATTTCTGTGGGGGCGGAGCACTGTATCTGCTTGCCTTGCTCAACAAAGATTACTTCAAATCCCGATTGAGCAGGGGCTACAGGACCCCCTGAAACATCACCGCCAAGTGAAGCAATGGCAATGCGGATAGGTTCAAGCGCTTCGTCTACATATTTTGTGAGATAAGAAAGAGAAATAAGCGGATCATTTGTGCTGTCATATGCAGCCGCAACAAGGATGCTCAGTGAGCAAGCCAGGGCAAGAATAACAGCGATTATAACAGTAAGTTTGGTTTTATTCATCTTCATAAAAATTGCACTTTCTGCGGATCAGCCGCCAACAAAAATTAACATTTTTATGCCACATAGGCGATTTTACATTGATATTATACCAAATAGACCTGTGTTTGTCAAATATTATTATGTATAATTTTATTTCTGTTCATATTTTGTGCATTTTATCTTTTCAAAAATAACAAAAAATGGGAACTGTTCGTTATCGACAAAGTGCAGCTGAAGAATAAAAGAGGCCGAGTATCAAACTCAGCCTCTAAATTGAACTTATTTTGTGAGGTTTGCCTCAAGGATTGCAAGCTCGTCATAAAGCTCTGCGGGAACTCTGTCGCCAACCTGTGCGTAGAATTCCTTGATGTTTGCAACGTCGTCAAGCCAAGACTGCTTGTCTATGGTAAGAAGATCTTTAATTGTGTCAACTGTAACACCTTCAAGCTCTTCGATGTTGATATCCTCAGCCTTCGGAACAAATCCGATAGGAGTTTCAACGGCGTCAACCTTGCCTTCGCAGCGAGCGAGGATCCACATAAGAACTCTCATGTTGTCGCCAAAGCCGGGCCAGATGAAGTTGCCCTCAGCATCGGTTCTGAACCAGTTAACGTGGAAGATCTTGGGGGCATTAGGGATCTTCTTGCCCATATCGAGCCAATGACGGAAGTAGTCACCCATGTTGTAACCAACAAAAGGTCTCATAGCCATAGGATCGCGGCGAACTACGCCAACAGCACCTGCTGCAGCTGCAGTTGTCTCGGAAGCCATGATAGAACCAACGAAGGTACCGTGCTGCCAGTTCCTTGATTCGTAAACGAGAGGAGCTGTTTTTGCGCGGCGGCCGCCAAAGATGATTGCAGAAAGCGGAACACCCTTGAGAGAATTGAACTCGCTTGAGATGCAAGGGCAGTTAGTAGCCATTGCGGTGAAGCGGGAGTTGGGGTGAGCACCGGATGTGCCGACCTTATCAGCCTTATCATACTTGGTGTAATCCCATTTTTCGCCTCTCCAGTTGAGAGCGTTCTTTGGAGGATTGTTGTCAAGGCCTTCCCACCAAACTGTATTGTTGTCAAGATCATGGCAAACATTTGTAAAGATACAGTTGCTCTTTGTTGTTGCAAGAGCATTGGGATTGGACTTCTCATTTGTACCGGGAGCAACGCCGAAGAATCCGTTCTCAGGGTTAACTGCATAGAGTCTTCCGTCTTCGCCTACACGGATCCAAGCAATATCATCGCCTACTGTCCAAACCTTATAGCCCTTCTTGCCGTAGATAGCAGGAGGAATGAGCATTGCAAGGTTTGTCTTTCCGCAAGCTGAGGGGAATGCAGCAGAGATATATTTAACCTCTCCGTCAGGATACTCAACGCCGAGAATGAGCATATGCTCAGCCATCCAGCCTTCTTTTCTTCCGAGATAGGAAGCGATGCGGAGAGCAAAGCACTTCTTACCGAGAAGAACGTTTCCGCCGTATCCGGAGTTGATAGACCAGATAGTGTTATCCTCGGGGAAGTGGCAGATATATCTGTTTTCCTCATCGATATCCTTCTTTGCGTGGAGACCCTTGATAAAGTCAGCGCTGTCACCAAGAGCGTCGATAACATTCTTGCCAACTCTTGTCATAATGAGCATATTGAGAACGACATAGATAGAGTCTGTGAGCTCAATACCGATCTTAGCAAAGTCAGAGCCAACAACACCCATAGAATAGGGAATAACATACATTGTTCTGCCCTTGTATGAGCCCTTGTATAGCTTGGAGAGCTTTTCATAGCACTCATTTTTTTCCATCCAGTTGTTGATATTGCCTGCATCCTCTTTCTTTGATGTGCAGATAAATGTTCTGCCTTCAACGCGAGCAACGTCATTTACTGCTGTTCTGTGCAGGTAGCAGTTTGGGAGAAGCTCTTCGTTGAGCTTGATGAGCTCGCCTGTGCTGCAAGCCTCTGCGCGCAGAGCCTCAGCCTGTTCTTCGCTGCCGTCGATCCAAACGATCTTGTCGGGCTGAACGAGAGCAGCCATTTCGTCGATCCAACCAAGCACGTGTTTGTTGTTTGTCATGGTTAATTCTCCTTTATATTAAGATAAAATTTTACTGTGTTAAAATTTAACCCCATTGTAAGGTATGATATCATAATTTACCCCAAAATTCAATGTTTTACTCTAAAAGGTTACATATTGTTAACATTTGGAAATTTGCATAAAAGGGGTTTCAGCCTTCAAAATTTTTGCGTGTCAGCATAACGGTCAAATTGCCGTTTCTTGTTCTCAATTCATCAATCATCAGTTTTTGTTCGTCAATATTCTTAAGATTTATTATGTATCTCAGCTCAAGCAAGGTTCCGAAATCAGTGGTTTTTACGCTTTGAAGTTCAAATCCTTTGCAGTATTTATTGAAAATGTCGTCAAAAACACCGCAGTAATTCATATCCTCGGGGATAGTGATCCTCAGCTGCATAGCAGAGCAGTTTTTTGTTCCGAAGCCCACAAGGGACAGTACAAATGCCAAAAGGGAAATAACAATCGTTGAAACAACTGCAATGCCGACAAGACCTGTTCCGCTGGCAACGCCCACCGCCATTGTTAGAAATATATAAGCCAGATCTCTTGGATCGCTGAAATTGCTTCTGTATCTGATGAGGGCAATTCCTCCTCCAACGCTCAGAGCTCTTGCGGTGTTGTTTCCGATAACCAACATCAGTATAGCTGAAATTGGGGCTAATATCAGCAGGGAAACAACAGTAGAGGGTCTATAGCCTGTCCTGCGCCTTGTCAACATATAAACAAGGGAAATACTGAGTGAGCAGACAATCGCACATCCAAAAATTATCAGGATATTTTTCAGTGTTAAATTTGAGGTTTCAACTGTAAAAAGCGCGGTATCCATAAAAATCTCCTTGTTTAAACATTTTGTATTTGTTTTCCTGCAAAGGCTTCAAATTCTTTGCCAACTTTTGAAAATCTCCCATATGTAAGGCCATATTCGGTCATCATTTTTGCAAACCAGAGCGGTGTTGCACCGTTAAATTTCAGCTCCATTAACATTTTTCCTTTAGGCATAAGCGGTTCACCAAACCGTCCATCTTCAAGCCTGAGTGCCGTGTGCCTTGTCAGTATATCGCTGTCAAAGGTCAATCTGAGAGAAGGATCATCCTTTGAGAAATATGCTTTTCTCAGATAGCTGATATATATCGTTGGCTTTGCACCGTATGTTTTTATTATATAGTCAATTTCTTTAAGCACTTGATCATCAATATATCGATCGCATTTTGGAATTATGCCGCTTTCCAGATAATCATAAACTCTAAAAAGCGGAAGCATTGCGCGGCGTTTAGTGCCGACCTTGTTCATTTTTCTTTTTATTTCAAAAAAAACATTGCTATCAAAAGTAGGAGTTCCATAGCTTCTCAGCCTCAGCTTTTCTTTATAAAAGGGTCTTGAAACCGAATGTCTTGTTATGTCTCTGTTTTCGTTATCAAAATATATGTTGCAGATCTCATATGGTCTGCCGTCGGTATTATATTTGTCCGGAATAAAATCATCTAAAATTCTTTTTTCTATTTCGGGGAAAAGCTCGGCATTGAGGATTATCTTTTTTTCTCTGCGTTCAAATGTGTTCTGTGCCATATTTACCCCCTTTTTTATGATTAAAAATAGAATAAAAGCCATAATGTTTTTTGCTTTAAAAGTGTTTTTTGAGGAAGAATAAAATCGAGATCTTTATCTCAAAAAAGAATGAAAGGAAAGAAAAAAATGCTGAAATACAGGGCAATTCCCACACTTTCTTTTTTTATTGGAATAGCACTGCTTTTTGCAATAACTGCGGTTGCAAGGGCAGAGAGCTGGTATTGCGTCAGAGCAAAAGATAACAAACAGCCTATCTGTGATCACGATATGCAGTATGTTGAAAACTACGGCGGATATTATATCGACCATTCTCACGGCGACGGCGATGAAGAAAAGGTTGTTTATCTAACCTTTGATGCCGGCTATGAAAACGGAAATATCGATAAAATTCTTGACGCCATGAAAGAAGAAGGCGTAACCGGGACATTTTTTGTCCTGGGCAATCTTGTGGAAAAAAACGGGGATCTTATAAAGCGTATGATAGATGAGGGACACACGGTTGCAAACCATACCTTTTCTCACCGTGATATGACAAAAATCGGATCTTATGAAGATTTTTGTGCCGAGCTTCATCGGCTTGAAATCGCTTACAGATCTCTTACAGGGCTTGATATGCCCAAATACTACCGCCCACCGGAGGGCAGATTTGATGAAAAGACTATGAAATATGCAAATGATGCCGGATATAAAACTATTTTTTGGAGCTTTGCATATGCAGATTGGGACAATGCAAAGCAAATGGAGGCCCAAAGTGCAAAAGCAAAAATTTTGGAAAATGTTCACAATGGAGCGGTGATCCTGCTTCACCCAACCTCTGCCACAAATGCGGAAATAATGGGAGATGTGCTCAGAGAGCTTAAAGCACAGGGATATCGCTTTGGAAGCCTGGATGAGCTGACATCATGAAAAAAGTCTTAGTTGTATTTGCAATGCTGGTCATTTTTTCATTTTTCTGCAGTGCCTCTGAAAGCGAAATAACCTATCGCAGGGTCGAAAACATGAATATGGAGATAGCCCTTACTTTTGATGACGGCCCTCATCCCTATTATACCGAAAGAATTCTTGAAATCCTTGATAAATATGATGTTAAGGCAACCTTCTTTTTTGTTGGACAGAATATTGAAAACTATCCCGATGCCGCAAGGAAGGTATATGAAGCAGGGCACGAGATCGGAAATCACACTTATACTCACCACAGAGTAAGGTCTATGGAGCAGGGGGAGCTGCTCAGGGAAATGAACCGATGCGACGATGCGATATATGAGATAGACGAATACAGAACACGGCTCTTTCGCCCCCCGGAGGGAGCTTTTGACGGCGATGTTGAAAAAGCTGCCAGAAGCATGGATTATTCTATAATACTCTGGTCTGTTGACACAAGAGACTGGGAACATTCAGCCCCCGGGACTATACTTGAAAATGTTCTGGGCCATGTGCGCAGCGGTGATATAATTTTGATGCACGACTATATAGGGAGGGAGAGTCCAACACCTAAGGCACTTGAGCTTATGATACCCGCTCTCATAGAGAGAGGATATAAATTCGTGACTGTAAGTCAACTTATGGAGCTTTGAAAAGGGGTCGGCACAAGGCCGACTCCTTGTTTTTATTCATCAGAAAGCTGAGGGTCGATCATATATTTTTTTATATTTGGGTATGCCGCATATGTTGTGATAAAAGCAGAAAACGGCAGAAAATATACAAATGGAAGAATGAGCGGTACTATTATGCCGAGGGGAATAAATATAAAAGCAAGGATGATGTTAAGAGCTGCCATTATAATAATTCCAAAAGTTGCGGCGATATTGCGCTTTATGCCAAGGGCAGTGAATATCAGTGCGTTCTTCAGCAGCTTGATTATAGAAAGATCAAATGTAATGAGCATCAGATAGATATAATACCGCATTATTATGTATATAACGGCAAGTCCTATGGAGCAGAAGAACATCATATCTTCTGCAAAGCTGCCTGACATACCCGAAAAATAGAAGATATCAAAGGCAAGCACAAAAAGGCAGATGAAATCCAGCAGACCCATAAAAAAACCCTGGCGCAGATTTCTCTTTATAGCATAGAAGAAATCAGACCACATAAACACAGGTTCGCTTCTGACCATAGAGCGCAGTACATATGTTGCTCCGATGTTCTGCCAGCCCCAGCTTAACGCAAGAATAATGAGAATACCAGCTATGATTGGAAAGGTTGCGGCACCGCTTGCAGGAAGCTGAACGGTCATACCGTTGATCACCTGCATAAGGGACACGGCAGGAGAATCCCCGATGAGCTTTGCACCGAAAAGTGTTGGGGCAAGAACACTGCTCTGGGAAGCGGCTGTAGGCCCTTGAAGATATACAAACAGTGCAAGCAACAGGGGTATTATCATAAATATCATAAAAAAATTCAAGCTGAGAAGCTTTGAAAAATTTCTTTTTAAAAGCTTAAAGAAAAATGCAAGATTCTTCGGCGCATTTTTTTCCCGTTCAACCTCTTCTTCTGTCAGCTCATTTTGAGGCTTGCGGCTGAAAATGCCGAGGAATTTCTTTTCGCTGTTGTCACGTCCTGTGTTCATTTATGTTCCTTTCTTTTCAGAGCGTTACAAAATCGGATAGGCTCTGAAAAATGAGATATATCATATTTATAAGCACGGTAAAGCCTGCCGAGCTGAGCATACATTTCAGATAAGAGACCGAGGGGGGGCAAAAATAGGGATTGCGGCATTTCAAAAAGCTTTCTGCAAAGCTGTAAGAAAAATCTTCACTGCGAAGTGCAGAGAAAACAAGAGCGATGAAAACTATCAGCTTGCAAACCGAAAAAAGGATAAAAGCCGATGTGCCGCCGCTGATATGCGGATGTACTATCAGATAATCATAGATAAAGCCAATGCAAAGACCCAGCCGTACTCCGTATAAAAAGAGGATAAGCCGTCCTGCCGCTCCCGAAAGCATTGTGTATCCAAACAGGAAAAATGCAATCACATAGAGAAAATCAGGAAGAGCAAAGCCCACGGCAGCCCTCATCGAGGCCAAAAAGTCAAGCTTTTCAAAAAAACAGCAGAAATGTGCTTCAAATATCAGTTCAGCACCTTTTGAAGCACCTTCTATGGCAAATGACATAAGAAATCCGCAAAGGAGTGCGCAAATGCATATGAAAATGGGAAGAGCTGTTCTTCTCAGGTATCGGAAGCCGGAGTAATTAAGCCTTTTTATTCTTAAAATTATTTTATCCCTGTATTCTTCGGTCATAACTTTCCCCCATAGATTTTTATTATATTCTATGAGTTCTCCGAAGAAAATAACACATATTATGATATCACGCTTTTAGCGAAAAAGCAACAAAAAAACCGAAAATTCACCTGCTCACCTCATTTTTTTCATAGAGAAAACATATCAGATCAGCTTTCCTTTTGTTCTATGTCAATTTCCAGCTTTTCAAGCTTTGGCTGATTCGGAGGCTTTATTGCGGAAAGCGGATTTTGCGCCATTGCATCCTCCATGCTTTTGTTTGAAACGTGGGTATATATCTGTGTTGTGTTTAGCTGCTCGTGACCGAGGATATCCTTTAGAGTCCTGACGTCCACATTTCCAGATTGATACATAAGAGTTGCCGCCGTGTGGCGAAGCTTATGTACCGAATAACCTCGGTTTGTAAGCCCTGCGGCATCAAGATATTTTTTTACCATCCATTGAATGGTTTTAATGCTGAGGGGATCGTTTCTGCCTCTGCCGCTAATGAAAAGAGCCTTTGTTGTCAGATCTCTGTATTTTGCATCCCGTCGCTCGGAAAGATAATCGCCAAGAGCCATTCTGCAGGCAGAATTAAGATATATTATTCTCTCTTTACTTCCTTTTCCCATTACTCTCAGCGATTTCAGCTCAGGGTCTATATCCGATGTGGAGATTCCCGCAAGCTCAGAGAGACGCATGCCGCAGTTGAGAAAGAGGGTGATGATGCAGTAGTCTCTGGTTCTTGTTTCCGAAAGTGTGTCGTTTTTTACCGCCTGCAGCAGAGACAGGCTCTCGTCAAGCGAGAGTACCTTTGGGAGAGATTTTTTCTTTTTTGGAGTTTCGATATCGGCTGTTGGATTTACATCAAATTTGTGCATTTTGTTGACGTAATATTTATAAAGCGCCTTTATAGCCGACAGCTTTCTCGATCTTGAGGTGGCTGTGTTTTTTCTGTCATCGGTGGCATATTTTAAAAAGCTATATATTTCTATTGGCTGTATGCTCTTCAGCATTTCCGTATCCACCGATGAAATATCTGCTTTCATAAATTCTTCTGAGCTCAGATC
Source organism: Eubacteriales bacterium (assembly GCA_045587665.1). GTDB lineage: Bacteria > Bacillota > Clostridia > Oscillospirales > CAG-272 > SIG710. Next base: position 5,733 of record JAZNCT010000092.1, on the reverse strand, counting down.
TATGCCGTTTCGCGAAGAGATTATATATCTGAAAAATGTGCGCAGATCTGTCATATATTCGCTGACTGTTTTTTGGGAACAGTTCTGGATCGCCGATTTATATGTGGCAAATTCTCTGAGAGTTGGAGAAAATTCCGTTAGATCTATTGTGTATGGCATACCTGTCTCTCCTGTAAAAACTTTATATAATAAATATATCATAAAAAAAGGACGAGAAGTGTATAAAATGTAAATTTTGCTTTTTTGCTTGCGATTTTTGGCGATATAATGTATAATTGACTAAATAAAGGGGGCTTTTTAAAATGTGTTTTAAGGATTTTTGGAAGAAATATTCATATAGCATAGTGCGCATTTTCGTTGACCAGCTTGCAATTTCAATCTTTGCCCTTGCTGTTGCTCTCGGGCTTGCAAATTCAAGCATGAGCCTTGTTGTAGCTTCAAGTGTTTTTGCTATATTGTTCTTTATGTTTATGGTTGCCGAGCTTTGCTTCAGACAGGGGGCTGACGACAAAGAAAAGAGCGATCTTGGCAGATTTAAGAGAAATAATTTTACCGGACTTTATATGGGAATTTTAGCGGCTGTGCCTAATTTTGTGCTTGCTGTTGCATATGCTGTTTTCCACAATATCGAGGCCACAAAGGGCAATGTTGACGGCTTTGTTGCCCTGACGCTGAAATTGATAACGGGTGAATACCTTGGGCTTATGAATATACAGCTTTTCGGCAGCGGCCTTGGTACCTATCCTCTCACATATTTTGTGATGATAATTCCCGGTGTTTTTGCCGCATTCCTCGGATACTATCTTGGCATCAGCGGAAAGATCGTTATAAAGCCCACAAAAAAGGATCTTGAATGATAAGAATATAATACAGGCTGTCTCTCTTAGCCCGTGAGACAGCCTGTATTTTTTTATTTGTAACCGTGAGTTCTGATATAATCAAGAACTGCCGCAAAGCCTGTGTCGTTCAGGGTTATTCCTGTTCCGCCATTATCAAATTTCGAATCAAGCACGCCGCTCTCGTTCTTTAAAACACTTTGTGTATCAAGATATCTTAAACCCTTGCCAGAGGCGATCTCATATACCCAGGTGTTTGCCCTGTCAACGAGCTCGTTTGTGAGCTTTGGTGAATTTTTGATCTCGCTTGCAACCGGGAAGATAGACTGGAGTATTATCTTTGTATTGGGCGATGCTGTGAGAATCGCATCAATAAGAGAAGAATATTCTTCTTTAAAATCATCCTCTTCGATATATACGATACCTTCAATTCCAAGGGTGATAATAAGGATTTCGGGTTTGGACATCTCTGCGGCATAGGCGATGCTTACCTCTTCGCCACTTTCTGGATAAACTATCTTTTTTGAAAGGATGTCATTGAGTGTGAGAGTTGCATTTTTTGTTGCCCAGAGCTGTTTTGTATCCCTGCCGTCTTTCAGCATTTGATATGATTTCAGACCGTATGTGGCAGAGTCACCGAGAAAAATAACCGAGTCTATATATTCCTGACCCATATCCTCGGTTTCGCAAAGCATAGTAGGTGCCGGCTCGTCGGTGATGTCGGGAAGAGGCTCAGAAGTTGCGTCCTGGGTTTCTATGTCGGCTTCTGTATCCGCTGTGTCAGATGGCACAGGCTCCGTGTCAGGTATACTTTCTGATGAATAGTCGGTTTCCCTGTTTTCATTTGAGCTGTCTTCATTGCTTTCATCAAAAACAAATGTTTCGGCACTGCCGTCCTCGTTCTGTGGCAGACTTTCGCCGCTCAGAAGCCCGATAGCAACCACCGCAATAACAAACGCAAGGGCAAGCAACGCTATTATGCACAGAAGCTTTGTTAAGAATGTGTTGTCAAAATTATCGTAATTTTTCATATTTTACTCAGCCTTTTGATTTTTATATACGCTATTATAGCTTTCGTCCTTTTCTTTTGAAGATTTTCTGATCGCGCAAACCGCCGCAAAAACAATTGTGTAGAGAATGCCTATCAGTATAACACCTATCAGTACGCTTTTTCCTAACAGACCGTTTACAATTCTTAAGAAAACAGCAGAAGAGGACAGTATCACCAAAAGATGTATAACATATTTGAGAGCGATGTTCAGCTTTTGGCTTTTGAAGATAGTATTTGAGCAAGAAACAACAAAGCTGAGAATGTAGATAGCAAACATCTTTGCAGGGTCAATGCCTTGAAATTCCTTGAGACCGATAAGGGCTATACCCGAGAAAACCGCAAGAGAGAAGACGGTGAAAATAACACAGCTGGAAATAAGAATACTTTTTAATGTTTTTTTCATATCGTACCTCGTAAAGATAAAATATAAAACAATGATAACACAAAAAATATATTTTTTCAACAGAATTTCAAACTGTTTTCAATTTGTTCATCACTTAATCGGGAGTTTCCTCATAGATATATACGGTTTTTGCCTTCGATTCGCCGCTCTCCTTGTCAAAAAATACCTCGCTCCGATTTTTGTAAAGCAATTTTGAAAGCTCATAAACATCTATCCATATCTGATTTGTGCCCTCCTTTTGTTCTTCATCAAATATGAGCTGCAGGCCGAAATGAAGATGAGGTATGTCGATATTGTTTGTGTTTTCCTTTGCGCTATATCCTGTCATGCCGAGATAGCCGATGACTTCTCCTGCATTTACTATCTTACCCTCGTATATGTCACAATAGGGGTGGTCCTTTCTCAGATGTGCGTAATAGTAATATCTCAGTCCGTCAAAAGAGCGTATTCCGATGCGCCAGCCTCCATACTGATTCCAGCCGATAGCTTCCACTCTGCCGCTTTCAACGGCAATAATTGGAGTTCCCACACTGCCAAGCATATCGTGCCCAAGGTGAGAACGCTTGTATCCGTAAGACCGTGAAGCACCAAAATCATCATAGTCGTTATAATAATAACCTGACGCAATGGGAGAAAAAGCTCTGAGGCCGTATTCTTCGCTTTGACTGATGCTTCCGTCATCATTTTGCGTCAGCTTTGTGTATTTTCCCACAAGCCCCCCTATCGCCGCACCGTAAGCCTCAAGGTAGTAGTCGAAAAGCTTTGAATTTTCCGGCTCTTTTGTGAAATTTCCTGTTTTTTCGGCAAGAGAATCGAGAGAGCCTTTTTTATAGTTTTTCAGCTTCCCGTAGTTTTTTGCCGACAGATAGGCAAGAGATCTTGCCATTGGTATGTGCTGTGCAGTGTTTTTGGTTGATATATCAAGCTTTATTGCGTCCTCTATAGCAGCCTTTGGCACAGAAAATTCCACCCATTTTATGTGCTGGGAAGCTGCTGTCAAAACGGAACCTTGAATATCGTTTTTCAGCATTTCCCCTGCCACGATTGCAAAGGTGATTATAAAAAGAGACAGTAACATAACATACAGCTTTTTCATTTGCAACTCCCAAAATAATAAAAATATGCGAAAAATAATGAATATTTGCAAAAAATATTCATTTTGTGATTGACATTCAATAGGAAATGTAATAAAATATTATATACAGTGCTTTTTGAAAGGACAAATTTATTCATGGCAGTAAAAATATCAAGAAGAGAAGCCCGCGAATACATCTTCGGGCTTATATATGAAACAGAGTATCGCGAGGGTGAGGATGTAAAGGTTATTTTTGAAACATCCTCTGAGGAGCGTGAAATTCCGAAGGATAAGTTTGTAAAGGAGATGTATTTCGGCGTATGCGAAAAGCTTTCCTTGGTGGACGATCTTATTGCAAAACATTCGGTAGGCTGGAAAACAGAGAGAATGAGCAGGGTCTCAAGGGCTATACTGCGTCTTGCTGTATATGAGCTTGCGTTTGCCGTGGACATCCCCTCAAGGGTGACGATAAACGAGGCTATAGAGCTTGCAAAAAAATATGATGACGAAAAGGCAAAAGCCTTTATAAACGGTATTCTCAATGCCGTGAAAAATGAAGTTGGAGAAAAGCAATGACCGATGAGAGCTGTTTTGTCGGCATAGATACAAGCAATTATACAACTTCTGCCGCTGTGGCAGATATGGAAGGAAATATTATTGCAAGCTTTAAACGCTTGCTTAATGTGGAAAAAGGAGACCGTGGGATTCGCCAGAGCGATGCGGTCTTTTCCCATGTAAAGAATCTGCCGGATATTCTCGATGCAGTGGGGGGTGCTATAGGCAAAAGGAGGATTGCGGCTGTTGGCTGTTCCTCAACCCCAAGAGATGCTGAAGGCTCATATATGCCTTGCTTTCTTGTGGGAAAAAATGCGGCTCACGCAATGTCGGCGGCCTCGGGTGCTCCGATGTACTGCTTTTCTCATCAAAACGGTCATATCATGGCAGCCCTTTATTCGGCGTCGGCTATGGATTTGCTCTGCGGCGGGCTATTTGGGGCCTTTCATGTTTCGGGCGGAACTACAGAGGTCCTTTTGGTAAGACCCGGCAGATCCGATTTTTCGGTTGAGCTTATTGGTGGCACAGCTGATCTTAACGGCGGTCAGGCAATCGACAGAATAGGTGTTGCAATGGGACTTTCCTTCCCTTGTGGCAGAGAAATGGAGCTGCTTGCCCTTAAAAACACAGAAAAACTGCCTTCACTAAAGCTTTCGGTAAGCGATCTTCGTTGCAACATTTCGGGAATAGAAAATAAGTCACTAAAGATTTATTCCGAGTGCGGAGACAAGTCGTTTGTAAGCGCACTTGCTTTTGATTTTATCGGCAGAACACTTTTTAAGCTGACAGAAAACCTGACCGATATATATGGCGAAATACCTGTTGTTTATGCAGGCGGAGTTATGAGCAACTCTATAATACAGAATATGCTTTCAAAACGAAAAAATACATTTTTTGCTTTGCCCGAATTTTCTTCGGATAATGCGGCAGGAACAGCTCTGCTGTGCAGAAAAAAATATCTTTCCGAGAACGGGGTTTAAAATGGATCCTTATAAAAAAGTTATAATAAGCGTTTCACAGCTCAATGAGCTTTCGAGAGCTATACTTGAGGGCAATGAGCTGCTGGGAGATATATTTGTCAAGGGTGAGATATCAAACTTCAAAAGATATTCTTCGGGGCATTTATATTTTTCCTTAAAGGATGAAAATGCTTCTGTTGCCGGTGTTATGTGGCGTTCCTTTGCGGCAAATCTCCCATTTGAGCCAAAGGACGGTCTGAAGGTGATCGCCCACGGCAGGGTTACTCTTTACGAAGCCACGGGCAGATACCAGATGATCGTTGATAATATTCAGCCCGACGGTATAGGATCGCTCTATTACGCCTACGAACAGCTTAAAAACAAGCTCGAAGGGGAGGGGCTTTTTGATGCAAGACATAAAAAGCCTTTACCGAAATTTCCGAGGAGAGTTGGAATAATCACCTCTCCCACAGGTGCAGCAATAAGGGATATGACAAGGATAATCGGGCGCAGATTCCCCATTGCCGAAATGCTGCTATATCCTTCTCTTGTTCAGGGGAGCGGTGCGGCACTTCAGCTTATTTCAGGCATTGAATATTTTAATCGTACAAAAAGCGCAGATGTTATCATCATCGGCAGAAGTGGCGGCTCTATAGAGGATCTTTGGGAGTTTAACAACGAGGCGCTTGCGAGAGCTGTTTTTGCCTCGGAGATACCGGTGATCTCTGCAGTTGGACATGAGAGTGATTTTACTATATGCGATTTTGTGGCAGACGTGAGAGCTTCAACACCCTCAGCGGCAGCAGAGCTTGCTGTTCCCGAGGGGGCAGAGCTTTGCGAAAGGCTTGAAAATG
>JAZNCT010000091.1:0-9790 GCA_045587665.1 Eubacteriales bacterium | reverse complement strand
TTTGTTCGTATGAATCTTACCATTGACAAGATAACTCTCCCCGAGGAGAAGGATCTTGCCCTTGAGGATAAGTGGATATTAAAGAAGCTGAACGACCTTGTCACTACCGCAACAAAGGCTCTTGATTCTTATGAAGTGGGCGTTGCACTCTCGGCAATCTACGACTTTATCTGGGATATTTTCTGCGATTGGTATATCGAGCTTTGCAAAATTCGACTTTCGGACAAAGAAAACGGGAACAATCTCACAGCGCAGAACGTCATATCTTATGTACTCACCGTGGCGCTTAAGCTGCTGCACCCATTCATGCCCTTCATCACAGAAGAGATCTATCAGTCTCTGCCTCATGAGTATGAAAGCATCATGATATCCGCTTATCCCGCATATGATGCGAAATTTGACTTTACCGCAGATGCCGAAAGAATGGAGCGTCTCATTGCCGCTATCCGTGCTATCAGAGCAAGAAGAAATGAGATGAATATCGTTCCCTCTCGCAAGGCTAAGGTCTATATCGCAACTAAGTACAGCGATTCCTTTAATGAAAATACAGCAGTATTCTTCAGCCGTCTGGCATCCGCCTCCGAGACTCTGATCGCAGAATCCTTTGATTCTTCGGTTATATCGGCAGATGACGCCGTGCAGATAGTAACCGATGCGGCAAGCATTTTCCTGCCCCTTTCAGACATTATTGATGTTGAAAAAGAGAGGGAAAAACTTGAAGGAGAGCTGAAAAAGACCGAGGGCGAGATAGCACGTCTTGAAGGCAAGCTTTCAAATCAAGGCTTTGTAGCAAAAGCTCCTGTGGCTGTTGTTGAAGGCGAAAAGGAAAAGCTGGCTAAATATAGGGAAAAGCTGGAAGGCATCAAGCAGGCGATCGCAAAGCTTAAGTAATGGGCAAAAGCCACGGAATTTATAATATGGAGGACATTATTATGTCAAAAACAGGTAATTTCGTGAAATTTATCTCTATCATCACAGTTGTTTTCATTTTGATCTCCTCTCTTGCCTCCTGCGGAGCTAAAACTGCCTCAAACGATATGGCAGGTGGCATGAAAGCTGAAGCCATGGAAGACGGCGCACCTATGGATATGGCCGGTGATTATGCGGAAAAAGGGGAGGCCTATTACAGCAAGGTTGAAACCGACTCTGCTCTCACCGGAAATATCACAACAGCTGATCCTCTTGAGGGAAGAAAAATAATAAAAAGGGTGAATGTTGTTTCGGAAACCAAGAGCTTTGATTCCACACTTTCTGCAATAGAGGTAGAGGTTGCGGCACTTGGCGGATATGTTCAATCTTCAAATGTTTATGGCAGAATATATGAAAAATATTCTGACCGCAGAGCTGCCTTTACTTTGAGAATACCTGCAGAAAACCTTGATTCCTTTATGAATACGGTCGGCTCTCTTGTTAACATAACAAATAAGACCACAAATGTTGATGACATCACCGAAACATATACAGATATCGAATCAAGACTTAACGCACTGAAGGTTGAGGAAGCAAGGCTTCTTGAGCTCCTCTCAAAGGGTGAAAGTCTGCCGGATCTTCTCACCATTGAGCAGAGACTTTCTGAGGTTCGCTATGAGATTGAGAGCTATACTGCAAGAATCCGCGGCTATGACACGCTGATAGCATTTTCAACTGTAAATATTGAAATTGCTGAGGTTGTTGATTACACGCCCGAGCCTAAAAAGGATCCTACCTTTGGCGATAGGATAGGCGAGGCCTTCAGCGAAAGCTGGGAGGATTTTGCAGAGGGCTGCAAGAATTTTGCGGTCTGGTTTGTTTATTCTCTGCCTTCGATGCTCGTACTTGCTGTTATTTTGTTCCTTGGTATATGTGTTGTCGCAGGTATCAGCCGCAAGAGGAAGCACCGCAAGCTTTCGGCAGAAAAGCCCGTGGCTGAAGAGGAAACTAAAAAATAAGCTGTAAAGCCATATAAAGGGCATCGGCCTGTGCCGATGCCCTTTCTCTTTGTTCTGCATAACGATAAGGATGCTTGCCTTGCTTTGCAGATGCAAAAGATATTAAATATATACAGGACGGTCGCTCTGCTAATATAGTAAACGTACCGGCTTACAAAGTGCTGAGCTTTGTTATTTGTTTAGTCTGAGCATATAAGCATTTCAATGGCAGAATAACCTTGGGGTGAAAGCTTTAGCTGTCTGTCGGCTTCTGCGCAGAGCTTTATTTTTTTATAAAGACGGTCATAAGAGAGCTTTGCGGCACTTTTGGCAAATATTTTGGCTCTGTATTCGTTCATCAGCTTTGCTTTTCCAATATCAAAAGGTGTCATGCCGTCGTCGATCAGCCTCTTTATCATCAGCATATCGCAAAATGTTTTTGATATCTCTCCAAAAATAACCAGGGGTTCTGTATGCTTGAAACGAAGGAAATCAAGCACAGCAAGTGCGTCTGCGTCTCGCCCCTCCATTATGGCTCCTGCAAGGGCAAAGGTGTCAAATTCTATATCAGCTGCTGAAACGTTGCGTATGTCATCGGCAGTTATCTCACTTCTGCCGGAGGCAAGAACAAATGCACATAGCTTGTCTATCTCATTTGCCAGCTTGTACATTCCCGTTCCACAATATTTAATAAAGAAACCCAATGTTGGACGGTCTATGCTGACCCCACCGTGTTCAAAATGCTTCAGCGCCCAGGCAGAAAGCCTCTGTGGAGAATTTTTTTCAAAACGGACAGGTGTCAGAAATTCGGATAGCTTGTTTAATATGGGAGAGGGCTTTGAGGGGGAATATCCCTCGTCGATACAGCCTGCGGCAACAGAGATAATTAGTGTGTTGTAGTCGTATTCCGAAAGCAGTGCAAGTCCTTCGCAAAGTGCATCGATCTCGGATGAACGGAGTGCACCAAAATCAAAGCCTGTGAGTATGATGAGCTTTTTTTCTGCCATCATAGGTGCGCTCATCATAGCATCAAGGAGCTTTTGAGGGGAATACTCCAGCATATCAAGTTTTATAGAGTTGAAAAGCTCAAAAGAAGGGTCGTGGCAGATCGCCTCTTTTGCAAGGGTAAGTGCGTGGGCTTTGAGATAATCCTCATCACCGTAAAAAAGATATCCGGTGCCCAGGCCGCTTTTTATTTGTTTTCTGAATTCTGCATCGGTGATTATCTGCATCATGCCCCTCCTTTTCACATTTAATTACCTTATAAGTATAACATTTAAAAGGCAATTCGTCAACGTTTTTTACATATACAAGCGGTTTTTTGATGATATTTTTGCTTTTTTTGGACGAAAACGGAGCGATTTTAAAAAAATCTCTTGACAAATGGGGAGGGAAGGGTTATAATATTGGGTGTCATTGTGTAAAAGCGTAAAAGCAACATAAAAGCAACACGCTTCCGATAAACTATTAAGGAGGTGCAGATAATGCTCAGAACTTACCAGCCTAAGAAGAGACAGAGAAAAAAGGAGCATGGCTTCAGAAAGAGAATGAAGACCGCTGACGGCAGAAACGTACTCAAGAGAAGACGTGCAAAGGGCAGAAAGAGACTCACATACTGATCTCGCTGCTACCATCATAAAACCACCGATTGCTGCGTGTGCTATGCACCATAAGTTAATCGGGGTTTTTGATATTATGTGAATTTTTTAAATAAAAGAATAAAACAAGACAGAAAAAACAATAAAAAACAATGACGGAAGCGCCCTTTCGGAAGGGGGAAGTAAAATGAAAGCTGTTGCTATAAAGGAACATCATTTATATTCAAAGGCATATGCCAAAGGCAAGAAATGCTCGGGCAAGAGGATCGCCGTTTATGTTCTGAAGGATTATGGGGCAAAAAGAATAATGCTTGCAAATCCCGAAAAGAAATATCTTAACAGGGTTGGAATTTCGGTATCTAAAAAATACGGAAAGGCCCACGAGAGAAACAGAGCGAAGCGCATAATCAGAGAGGCTTATCGAGCTATTGAACGTGATGAGAGCACCGAGATGAAAAAGGGATTTCTCATTGTGCTTGCCGTGCGAGACGGATGCAGAGAGGCAAAGAGCTATGAGGTTGAGAGAGAAATGCGTCATGCGTTCGAGCACCTTCAAATGATAAGAGAAAAAGACAGTGCAGAGGATGTTTCTGTATGAAGTATATTTGCATTTGGCTTTTGCGGTTTTACCAAAAATTTCTTTCGCCGCTTAAACGTAATCCCACGTGCAGGTTTACACCAACCTGTTCAAGCTATGCCATAGAAGCATTTCAAAAACGAGGCTTTTTTGTTGGACTTTATCTCACTGTCAGGAGAGTTCTGAGGTGCAATCCGTTTTGCGCCGGAGGTTATGACCCCGTGCCGGAAAAGAAAAGCAAAAAATAGTGGGAGCGAAGGCTTTTTTTGCCCCGTGGGCAATGATATTTATTATCCTAAAAGGACGTGATTAAAATAATCGATTCGATTCTTACCTGGATAGGCCAGGTGCTGAGATGGTTTGAATCATGGACAGGCAACTATATCTGGGCACTTCTTATTTTTGCGGTTATAGTTGAGATACTCTTCCTGCCCTTTGGTATCAAGCAACAGAAAAACCAGATAAAACAGGCTAAGCTTCGCCCAAAGGAAATGGCGATACGCAATAAATACAAGGGCCGAGACGATCAGGTCACAAGGCAGAAGATGCAGCAGGAGATTCAGGAGTTTTATCAAAAGGAGAATTTCAATCCCGCAAGCGGATGTCTTCCTCTTCTCATTCAGCTTCCTATCATCCTTGCGCTTTATAACATTGTTATCGACCCGCTTAAATATGTTGTTGGCTTTACAACAGAGCAGATTCAGGCTATAGCAACAATTATTGAGAAAAATGTTGAAAATGCCAAGATGACCGTTGGCCAGACCATTCCTTTCATAACTCAGATGAAGGATCTGTGCGACGGAAGCTATGATAAGCTTGTCGAGATATTTGGCAGTGTTGAAGGATTTACTGAAAAGATCCCTTCGCTTGATGTTCTTCCCAACTTCAATATTTTTGGAAATGTGAATCTTGGTCTTATCCCAAGCAAAGAGGGCCTTAGCTGGCTTCTTATCGTTCCCGTGCTTGTGTTTGCAATTCAGTTTGCAAGCACAAAGCTGATGCGTAAGTTTACCTATCAGGCCCCTGCGGCGCAGGATGCAAATATGGGCTGTTCAAATACGGTTATGGATATCACAATGCCGCTTATGACAGCGTATTTTGCATACACCTTCCCGGCGGCTATCGGTATCTACTGGACCGCAAAAAACATTCTTTCTTCTCTGAAGCAGTTCATTCTTTCAAAGGCTATGCCTATGCCTGTGTTCACCGAAGAGGATTATAAGGCGGCAGAAAAAGAGCTTAGCGCAAAGCAGCCAAAGAAGAAGAGCGGTGCAAACGGTATAAGCAGCAGCGGCAAGCCTGTTCGCTCACTTCACCACATCGACGATGAGGATTTTGAGGATACTCGAGAAAAGGCTCTTGAGAGAAAGAGACTGATCGAAGAGGCAGAGGCTGAAGAAAAGAGAAGAGCCGAGAAAGCAAAAGACAAATCGGTTTCTCCTGCCCCACTTAAAGAAGACAAAAAAAATAAAGACAACAAATAATAAAGACGGAGTTTTATCGTGAAAAAGGAAATAACTGTAAGTGCCAAAACTGTTGAAGAGGCACTGGAAAAGGCGGCGGCAGAGCTTGGTGCTACAAGCGTTGATGCCATAGAATATACTGTGCTTGAAGAGGCAAAAAAGGGCTTTCTCGGCATAGGCGGAACACCTGCTAAGATATCTGCTTCATATGAAGCGGTTCTGTTTGGCAAAAATGCGGCTGTAGATTTTATCGAAAAGCTGGTTTCTGATATGAAGCTTGATGCCTCTGTAAGCGTTCGTGAAGGAGACAACGGCGACACCGTTATCAGTATTGACGGAGAAAGCGCAGGAGTGCTTATCGGTCATCACGGCGACACTCTTGATTCGCTTCAGTATCTTGCAAACCTTGCGGCAAACAAAAAGGTTGACGGTGAAAAGAAGGAATACTGCAAGATAACTATTGATATTGAAAACTACCGTGCAAAGAGAGAGGAAACCCTCCGCACACTTGCACGCCATATGGCAAGCAAGGTCGTTCGCTATAAAAAGAGTGTTATGCTTGAACCAATGAACCCTTATGAGAGACGCATTATCCACTCTGAGATTCAGGGCATTGAGGGCGTTTCAACAAACTCTATAGGTTCTGAAAACAACCGTAAGATCGTTATCTATCTTGACGAGAAAAAGTCGAATGACTAAACTTTAGCGGAACGGACGTCTCGTCCGTTCCGCAATTTATATTATATTGGATAAATTATTGTTTATCAATGGGGTTTTTATGAAAACATTTGACACGATTGCGGCGGTCGCTACCCCAAGGGGGAAGGGCGGTGTTGCAATGATAAGGATAAGCGGAGCTGAGGCTGTGGGGATAGCTTCACGTGTGTTCTTTCCAAAAAGCGGTCGTAATCTTACGGAGCTTGAAGCAAACCATACTTTTTACGGCGAGATAAAGGAGCTCTCCTCTTTCGGAGCAGGAGAGACGATTGATGACGGAATTGCCGTTATATACCGGGCACCTCATTCCTTTACAGGTGAGGATACTGTTGAGCTTTGCTGTCATGGCGGAGTGCTTGTTACCGAAAGTGTGCTTGCCGCCTGCTTTGCAGCCGGCTGCAGACCTGCCGAGGCAGGGGAGTTTACCCGTCGAGCTTTTATATACGGCAAAATGAGTCTCAGCCAAGCAGAGGATCTCGGAGCCTTGCTTGAAGCTAAAACAAGGGGTCAGCTCCTTCTTTCGAGGGGGGGAATGGCAGGGCATCTGGCAGGAGAGATCAGAGCTGTTTATGAAGGGCTGCGCCATATCCTTGCAAGCGTTTATGCAAAAATCGACTTTCCCGATGAGGATCTTGCTACCCTTGAAGAAAAAGAGATGTTAGCGATTTTAACAGACGCAAAGGAAAAGCTGTTATATCTTGAAAAAACATATAAAGCAGGTCACGCTGTTAGAGAGGGAATAAAAACTGTTATCTGCGGAAGCGCAAATGCAGGGAAAAGTTCTCTTTACAACAGGATCGTCGGAAGAGATGCGGCTATAGTTACAGACATAGAGGGAACAACACGGGATGTTCTTGAGCAGACTGCTGCTCTCGGCAAGGTGACTATTTTGCTTTGCGACACTGCCGGTCTCAGAGAAACAGATGACAGAGTGGAAAGCATTGGAATTGAGAGAAGCCGAGATGCAATGGCAGAGGCGGAGCTGATATTGGCTGTTTTTGATCTTTCAAAACCGCTTTCGGCAGACGACGAAATGCTTATTGGGGAGCTTTCCGGCAGAAGTGATGTTATTGCAGTTTTAAACAAATGTGATTCTCCTAACTTCTCAGATAGTGCCGCCGAAATGATATCGAAAAATTTTAAAAACAGCATCAGACTGTCGGCTAAAACCGGAGCGGGAATGGAAGATCTTGTTTCAATCACCGAGCGTCTCTTCGATTGCGGAGATATTGATCTTAGCTGTGATGCCATAGTTTCGGGTGCACGCCAGCACGCCTCGATAATAAGGGCGATAGATCATATCGCATCTGCAACAAAAGCACTTTCTATGGGGCTCACGGTTGATCTTTGCGGCACTGACATTGAGTGTGCAATGGCGGCTCTTGGAGAGATCGACGGCAGAGAAGTGACCGAGGATATCGTGTCGGATATTTTCTCTCACTTTTGTGTTGGTAAATAAGTATAAATTATAAGATAAAAGGGAACTGCCGATTTTTGGACAGTTCCCTTTTATTTAAGATATAGAGGAAATCATTTCACATACTAATTTAACCGAGTTTTCGGCGGCTAATGTAACAAATTTATCGTAGCTCATTGCTGCCTCATCGTCTCCGCCGTCTGAAATTGCTCTGATAACAACAAATGGAATAGAATTTATATAGCAGACCTGACCTATGCTTGCCCCCTCCATTTCGCAGGCAACAGCATCAAAGCAGTTTTTAATATATTCCTTTTTTGCCTTATCTGCAACAAAAACATCACCGGATGCGATAGTGCCGCAAAGTGCCCTAAGCCCGATCTTTTCGGCGCATGAGGCAACTAAAGAGCAGAGCTTTTCATCAGATGGGATTTTTATAATATTTATTCCCGATATAAGTCCAACAGGATCTCCTATAGCAGATGTATCCATATCATGCTGAACAACATTTTCGGAAACGGCGATATCGCAAAGTGAAAGCTTGCTTGTGAGAGTTCCCGCAACGCCTGTGTTGATTATTACATCGGGAGCAAAACGCAATATCATGGTTTGGGCACAAACAGCCGCAAAAACCTTGCCAATGCCGCAAGTGGCTATAACAGTTTCTTTTCCAAGCAGATTACCATAGGCATATTCTACACCGCTTATTATCTCGGTTTTTCTGTTTTGAAGCATCTTTTTGAGGGCGTCTGTTTCGCAGGACATTGCCCCGATTATTCCTATCTTCATTTTATTCTTCCCCCTTCGGATATGCAAAGCTGCTGTTTTTTTGGAGAGCTTCAAGATAGAGTGCAGATTCTTTTTTTGCATCATCAATATCGAGGTTCAAATAGTTTCCACATTCCTTTCGGCTTGCGCCAAACATCTGACCCTTGTGCTCTGTTATCATTTTTAAAACCTTTTTTACCTCTTCCAAAACCTTTTGGTCGTCGGCATTTCTCACAAGGAGGTAAAATCCTGTCTGGCAGCCCATTGGGCCAAAATAGATCACATCCTCTCCGATATCGGAGCTTCTGATAAAGGTGGCAAACATATGCTCAAGAGAGTGCATCGTTCGGTTGTCCATATAGTCACCGCAGTTTGGCTTGCGTGTTCTCATATCATAAGTGGTTATGTCGCCGTCGATTCTTGAAATATAAAATCCGGGAATTATATGATCATGGTCGATCTTAAACGATTCGATTTTTTTAGGTGAATTCATATATGCCTCCGCTTTTTTATTATATTGTAGCACATAAATTGTTTTTTTTCAACAGGAGCGTGACTTTTTTGACAAAAATCAGTAACATTTTTCGCATAGCGACATATGATGCTAACAGAGAGGCAAAAAGCCCTCAAAAATTTTTGGAGGAACTCTTATGAATAACAACTGCCTTTGCAATATTTTTGATGACAACAACATTATCTGGCTCATTATCATAGCTATTCTTCTCTTCAGCTGCTGCTGCGGATAAACAGGAGCAAAATTCATATTCTGAAAAAACGCAATGGACCTTCTTTTGAAGGCCCATTGCGTTTTTATTCCTTTTCATATAAGTAGCAATCTTTATCATGGGAATAGATTATTCCAATGGCTTGCAGATATGAATATATGATCGTTGAGCCAACAAATTTCATCCCTCTTTTTTGAAGATCCCTTGAAATTGCATCGGATAGACTGTTTGTAGTTTTTTCTGTTTCATATATGGTTTCCTTGCCTGCAAAGGTTTTCAGGTAGTTATGGAATGAGCCGTATTCTTCCGAAATATTTTTGAAAATTTTGCTGTTGTTTATGCTGGCGTTTATCTTCAGTGTGTTTCGGATGATGTTTTTGTTGTTTAAAAGTTCAAGCACTTTTTCGTTATCATAGCAACATACTTTGTCAAGGTCAAAATTATTGTATGCCGATCTGAAATACTCTCTTTTATTGAGGACACACTCCCATGAGAGCCCTGCCTGAAAGGATTCAAGTATCAGCATTTCATATAAATATGTCTCATCAAAATTCGGTCTGCACCATTCGTTGTCATGGTATTCGATATATTTGGGATTATTCATATTGCACCAGGCGC
>JAZNCT010000090.1:0-3131 GCA_045587665.1 Eubacteriales bacterium | reverse complement strand
AAGGCAGAACTTGGCATTTTCGGGAACTTCGCTATTGCAATTGGGACAAAGAATTTTCTTGGGCTGATCTGCATCAGCTGTGGGAACGGCACCAAAGCCCTTGAACATTTCGCCCATCTGACCACTGACAGCTCCTGCTGCAGCCATGCCGACACCAAGGCCGATCATATCTCCGGCGACACCGCCGCCTCCGGTGATGGTCATGTTGCCAAGACCTTCTGCATATGCCTTCTGAACTTCTGCCTGAAGGACATCCTTCTGATTGTAGCCCTGAGCACGCATAACTTCGGCTTCTGCAAAACCTGCCATTTTGGCGGCCTGTGCCTCAGCCTGAGCACGGATCAGCTCACGCTCTGCTTCACGGCGAGCCTGTTCTGTTGCGGTTGTTTCACGCTCAAGAACTGCCTGTCTTTCCGCAGCGGTAACAGTTGCGGCAGCCTCTGCCATGGTAACCTTGACAGATGCTTCTGCTTCAACCATCTTCTTCTGAAGGGAGATGGCATGCAATTCACGAAGGCGCTTGAAGTTGGGATCGCTTTCGGGCAGAACTACGGTGGTGACATAGAATTCGGGGATGGTAAGACCATATTCCTCAAAACCGGGAGTGATGTTCTGCTTGAGAACATCGGAAAGAAGGCCAAGGCTTTCGTCAATTTCAAGAACATTGATGTTGTTTGCCTTGATGCAGGAGGAGAGGTTGGTCTTGACTGCGTTGGAAATAAGGGGACGGAAGGAGGAGGCAAGGGACTTGGTGAAGCCGCCGGAGCGATCTTCCCATGCAATGCCGTTCATAGTGCCAACCAGTTTGATCAGCAGCTTGCGGGCATCAGATACCATCAGGTTCAGTTCACCGCTGGCACCAAGCTCCAGGGGGACACCGTATGTAGGCTCAAGGAATCTTACCTTGCTGTCGGTGCCCCACTTGATAGCCATCTGCACGGTTTTATTGATGAAATAAACTTCGCAGTGGAAGGGGGTATCGCCGCCTGTTGTGCGGTTAAGATGCTTTCCTATCAGGGGGATGTTCTGAGTTTCGAGGGTGTGGCGGCCGGGGCCGAAGAGGTCGAGAGCCTGTCCGTTCATGAAGAAGATAGCTTCCTGACTCTCATGAACGATAAGCTGAGTCAGGCTGTTGAAGTCCTCGCACGGGTGCTTCCAAATGAAGGTACTGTTATCACCTTCGTATTTAATAATATCTGCAATTTTAGACATGTTGTGCCTCCTTGTATGTATGTTTTAGGAGTGATTGTTTAGACATATATGCTTTATGCGAGCAGGTCTATCCACATAACGGGGCGAATCGCATCGCTATTGCATGTAACATTTCGGCCAACCTCATATACTCCTCCTTCGGGATCGACACGAGCTGCACTGGGCGAGTCGACGCCGGGCGACCGTAGCCACCACCAGCAGCTGCCATTGACTTTATCAACATGGGCGCCATTGGCAATGGCAAATTTCGTTGGTTCACACTGTCTCGCACTATCTGAACCAAAATATTTGTTTGCCTCGGCAATGCTCAACAGGAAAATTTGATCCTGTGTGGGATTACCGGGATTTGTTTTATGTCCGGGATGCTTATCCGCCGAAACGGTCACAGTGGGTATTTTGCGCTGTTCAGCCTCGGAAAAAGCAGCATATATAAATTCATCGTTCAACCACTTGCGGAGTGTGCAATTCTCCCATGTAATACTTGTGTACTTCGTATTGTATTGCTGACAATCCAGTCCATATTTGCTTATAACAAGCAATTTGAATCCCTGATTTTCAAGCACAATCCATTCTATTTCTTCCTTGCCGTTTGCAACGTTGTTGTCCTGTTCATATGAACCAAATGTAAATGTGTCACCGACGTTTAAGTTTGCAATCGCAACAAATTCCTCGCTAAGGGAATTTTTTGCATTGTTGTATTTGACGGTAGGAATAATAACAGTGGAGAGAACAATGACGAAGGCAATAACCGCACAAACGATGGGGGTTGTGATAACGGCGATTTTCTTAATTTTTTTTGCCTTTAGCTCAGCTTCCTTACGGGCAATTTCAGCTTTCTTATAGGCAATTTCAGTTGCTATTCGGTCGGCTTCCATCTTGGCATTGATTTCTTCTATTGTCTTTCTGCAAGTACGTGCACATTCATCCGCATCTTTCCAACCAGAGATAGACTCAAATTGTTGGATTGCTCCTTCGAGTGTTGCAATGTTTATGGAACCGATCTTGGCTTTTCCGGCAGAGAGGATAGCGTCTTTTCTTGCGACTTCTTTTGCAAATTCGGCCTTTTTATAGCACTCCTTTGCAAGTTGTGCAGAGTCTTTATATTCGGCAATACCTTCGAAATTTTTAGCTGCTTCTTTATATGCAGCTTCAGTGCTTGCTACCGACATTATGTTTTTAGCCCCGTTATAAATCTGGTTCAAACGAGCTAATTCGTTGCGGGCGTTGATATGCTCTATATAACCGGCAAGGGCTGATTTCAGCTTTTCATCTGCAAAGCGAATTGCTTTTTTGTAGTTATTATAGTCGTCAAAGGGGTTGGCGCAATCTTTCAACTCCTCTTGTGTTCCAACACGAAGCTCAGCCATAAGCTTGCCAAGATATGCCTCGGCGCATTCGGCATCCTGATTCAGCACTTCTTCAAAGAAACCGTCTGCTTTTGTCCACTCGCCGTCTTCAAGAGCCATATACCCACGCTTGAGAAGCGCACCGGCATTTCCGCTAAGGGTAGTGCTTTGCTGAACCACAGCTGGTTCCTTGACAACGGTTGGGGTGGGAGCTTCGGTATGAGCAACTTTTTTGATGCCACGAACGACATCATTAATAAAGCCGATCTTGCCCATATCCTGCGCCTGAAGATGCGCAAACTCCTCCGGCAGGTCATAAGCATCCATATCTCTATAGCAGGGTATCAGCAATTTGGAGCGGTCTGTCTTCATCAGCTGAAGGAATCTTGACCATTCGTTTTTCACCCAAACAGCCGTGTAGTATTCCGGCTTGGTGCCAAGAACAAGCATAACCTTTGCAGAATTAAGGGCTGCAAAAATATAGGGCTCATATTCCTGGCCAAGCTTATCCTCGAGGGTAATTGCTGCATAAAAGACCTTGAAGCCCTCTTGTGTAAGCTGATAATAAATATC
>JAZNCT010000089.1:0-18785 GCA_045587665.1 Eubacteriales bacterium | reverse complement strand
GCCATGCCGCAGGCAAGAGCAGAATACAGCACGGTTCTCGAAAGAGAAGCCAAAAAATGACATTTTTCCTTCAAGGGATTGTTTTCCTTGCAAGCATTGGCTTTTACAATCCCTCCGTCACACTTTGTGTGCCACCTCCCTTTACACAAGGGAGGCTTGGGTCGCGCAAGCCGCAAGGCCACTAAACAATAATTTATCGTTGCTTGATAAATTACCGCTTGATGAATATAACGCAGTGATGTGGGCAGATAATGAAAAAAATTCCGAAAGGAACTTCTATGTCAGAGGTAATAAAGGGCATAGGGAACAACTCCCTCTATGCCATAGGAAGACTTCATTTCTACAATTCAAGACCCAAAAACGTAAATGCCTATTCTGCCGGCAGCACTTTGGATATAAATCTGGAGCTGGCACGGCTTGAGCTGGCTTTTGGAAGAGCGAAAGAGGAACTTGAAGAATATGGCAGTGCAGAAAAAGAAAAGCTGAGGATATTAAATCAAAACGAGGGCCTTTGGAGCTTAGCAAGAGAACGAATATTCAGGGGGCAAAGTGCATTTTGCGCCATAAAAAGTGCCTCAGAAGAGCTTGCCCTTGAAGAATCACAAGGAGAGGATCCTTATTTGATTGCAAACGCTGCCGCTATTGCGGATATTGGTTCTTTTCTTGCTTCTATTATAAAGCAGACCGATTCCGATCCTGCTCCGAAACTGAAAAAATATCAATCCCACCCTGTTTTGCTCATTGCCGACGGCCTTACAGAAAATGAACTGATGAAAATAGACCGTGAAATGCTTTTAGGTATTATTATCATAAATTCATCGCCCCTTTCGCCCATCTCCCTCTCAGCTTATTCCCTGGCTGTACCCACGCTTATAGTTGAAAACGGCGCTCCTATTAGAAAAAACGCCGCAGAGCTTGAGGGCAAGACCGCAATTATCGACTGCGAAAAGGGAATATTGCTTATTGACCCTGACGAAATGGATATAGAATGTTCGGCAATACGTCTTGCCGAAATAGCACAGCAGGAAGCCCCCATTCGAGGCGCACATAATATTCCCTATTCTGCTGTCTGCCCCGAAATTCATTTTTCCGATCAGAATAATCCCCCGGATTATACGCCCTTTTCAGAGCTTCTTTGTTATTTAGACAGCCTGAGCACATTCCCTGTGCTCCCACATTCCGGCACAAAGATCAAAAATATTTGTTTTGTTTTAAGTAAAAAAAACGATATCCCAAAAGACCTGCTGACAACTGACGAGCATATAAATATTTCTATTGCTTTTTCGGACATAAGCTCGGCAATGGAAATGCGCAGTGCTCTCAGCCAAGTGAACGAGCTTAAAAACGAGCTTGACCCCACTATGCACAGTCTGTATAGTGGCATACAGTGCGGCGCAATGTTGGCAAATCCGGCAGCAGTTATAATGAGAGAGGAGATATTTCAGCTTTGCGATTTTGCAATAGTCGACAGCGACAGACTTTTTATTTCTCTTTTCGGTGCCGACGCTGTAAGCTTTACGGCACACGATATATCAAAAAGAATTGATGTTCTGCAAAATGCACTTGATCTGCTTTGCTGCACCGCAAAAGAAAATGGAAAATCCATAGCGATTCGCGGTATGCTGGCATCTCAGAAAAGGTTTTGCTCTTATATAAGACAATGCGGAATAGATAAAATCTATCTCCCCTCCGCCTATTTAACACAAATTTAAAAGCAACAAAGAGAGACTGACCCAAAGCCGATCAGTCTCTTTTTGTTATTCCAGTATATTAGATGTGATATAGTCAACACCAAGTTCAGCAAGTCTCTCGCCGTCTTCAGTCTTATCAACCGTCCAACAGTTGATCTCCATTCCATTTTCGTGTATAAGATCTACAAGCTCATTTGTAACAGCCGCATAATATATATCAAGATCAAGGCCGTTTTCCTTGAGCCAAGGCAGCAAATGCTGCGTTTGTGTTTTCACATTCAACACCGCTAATGCCTCTGTGGGCAACCAACTTCACATTTTTTTGTGAAATTTGATTGTGTTCATATAAAACACCCCATTTTCAAGAATATTATATAGAAATAGGTATAAATTGTCAACTGCAAAATGTGTGTTTTTATGCTATTCTGTTTTTAACATCCTTAGTTTATAATTTTATCTGCGCCTGCGCTTTCTTCTCTGGGTATCCTTTCGATAAAACGCTGTCACAAAAATATACACCGTTATAAGCAGCGCAAACGTAACTGCCGAAATGACAAAAGGACGTGAGGTAGTAAAATCTCTCACACGCTTCATACCGTATAAAAACTCACTGCGCTCCACCTTGTTCATTGTAACAAGGTCAACCGTTCCAAGTATCTCTCCGTCAAGCTCAACAGTTATAAAGCCTGCAATTTGACCCTCTTCCACAGGTGCTTCAAGGGTAGTTGAAGTCAGCTTGTGACTGTATTTAAGCCCGCTCTCGATATCTGTATCAAGGGGAAGAAAAACCGTCAGTGATTCTATGGGTCTCAGTGTCACATAGTCCACGTCGTCCGAAAGCTCAACCGCAACCTCGCAAACAAGTCTATCCTTTGAGAGCACCTCAACATATCCATATGAAGAATATGCCCAATCTATAAGAGCATTTGCCACTGTGTATGAGCATATATTACCGTTTCTCTCCTCAGCCCCAAGAACAATACAAATATAGCTTTGCCCCTCGTTTTCAGCATAAGCAGCAAGGCAATATCCGCCCTGAGTTGTAGAGCCGGAATTGAGCCCTTTCACAAATCGGTTAAAATATTTTGTTTCGGAATATCTTGATATAAGCAGATTTTTGTTATAGACATTTCTTTCGCCTGAGAGATTTGTCTTAGGCATCTGATATTTGCTCTCGGAAGACATTTCAACAAAAACAGGGTTTTCAGAAGCCGCTTTTGCTATAAGAAAGGTGTCATAAGCAGTTGTAACCATTGCCGGATCGTGCATACCGGAAACATTTGTATAGTTTGTATCTATAGCACCAAGCTCTATGGCTTTTTTATTCATAAGTGCAACAAAACCTTCTATGCTGCCTGCAGAAATATGGGCAAGCACAGCCGCCGCATCATTGGCACTTCCGCATATCATGCCGTAAAGCACATCCCGAATAACTATCTGCTCTCCTGCTTTCAGCCCCATATTGTTGCCGGTAACGCCCTTAAGCATTTCAGCGGTAACTGTTATCTGCTCGTCAAGACGACCCGAAAGAGAGTCAAGTGCAACAAGGCCGGTCATCAGCTTTGTCGTAGAAGCCGGATAGACCTCAATATCTGCATCCTTTTCTGCCATTACCCTTTTCTGCTCGATGTTATATAAATAGACCGCCTTTGCTCCGCTCATATCGGGGAGATCACTCACGGAAAAGGACGGCAGCATGAGCACTGCCGCAGAAAATATGAAAAGCAAAAAAGCAAAAAAGCATTTTTGTATTCGTTTTCCATAGGTAAATGACAACTTTATCCCTCTCTTACACTCCAATTTCCGAAAAATATTGTCTAGCCATGCAAATATCACGTTCAATTGCACTTTTAAGTTCAGTTTCAGAAGAAAAATGCTTTTCATCACGCAATCTGAAAAGAAGCTCCACAGCTATCGTCTCTCCGTAAAGATCTCCGCTAAAATCAAGCAAGTGAGTCTCGCAGTTTATATTTCCCTGCTCTTCAACCGTTGGTCTTGTGCCAATGTTTGTAACGGCAGCAAAACGCTTGCCTTCAAACAAAACAAGCGAAGCATATATTCCCTTTTTGGGAATCAGAGCTTTTTCAGAAAACCTTTGATTCAATGTGGGCAACTCCAGTCTGCGTCCAAGTGCTTTTCCGTGCACAACCTCACCGCAAACGGCAAAGGGATGACCAAGCAGCTCATTTGCCTCTTCTATCCTGCCCTCTATGAGCAAGGCTCTTATGCGGCTGGAGCTTATTGAAACACCGTCTTTGCTGGCAACGGCATCTATGACAAAAGCATTGTCGCAAAAGGTGTTTTTGAGTGTTTCGGAATTGCCGGCTCCTCCTCTTCCAAAACGGAAATTAAAACCGCAAACTATCCCTCTGCAAGCACATTCTTCTAAGAGCAATCTGCAAAAATCAGCCTCGCTCAGATCCTTTAACTGCAAAAAATCAGCAACCACCGCATATCTTGCGCCAAGATCTTTAAACATTCTGAGCTTGCTCTCAAGCGAGCAGATGTGTGGCGGAGGATCTGACGCAAGATGGTCTGCCGGAGGCTCTGAAAAGCAAAAAACTCCGCTTTCCACCCTTTCATCCCCATATCTCAGCTCAGCCGAAGCGCAAACGGCGGTTTCGATCAGCTTCCTGTGACCAAGATGCACACCGTCAAAATTTCCAATGGCAAGCAAAAGGCTACACGGCGGGGACATATGCTCCTCACCGCTGACAAGATCTATAAAATTCAGTCTTTTGTTAAAAAACATTTTATACGCCGAGATAATCCTTTACAAGCTCGTTAAGCAGCTCATCTCTATCTATCTTTCTGATAAGACTTCTCGCGCCCTTATGATTGGTAATATAGGTAGGGTCCTCAGAAAGAATATAACCTACGATCTGGTTTATTGGATTATAGCCCTTTTCACTCATTGCGTCATATACATCTCGGAGCATAGTCTTTATAGATTCGTCCTTTTCGTGAGGAATATCAAAGACCATAGTTCTAACGCCCATATCCTGTTTCTTTTCCATGCTTTTACACCTTGCTTTCTGCAAAAGAAAGCTCCTTTCCGAAAAAACTCAGAGCCATATATATTACGCTTTGATTATATATTATTTTTATATTTTTTTCAATAGTTATTTGTAATTTGTAATATAATTTTAATAATTAAAAATACTTATATTGGCTAAAAAAAGCTTGACAAGGCGGTGTCTATGTGCTATAATTAGTAACTGTGAATAATTGAGGAGCACAGTTTGGTATGTGCGCTCCTTTGGCAGCACTTTGTGCTTCCAAAGCGGTTCGGGACTCCCTTTCGCATATTTCTTTATTTCAAACAATTTTTTAATATCAAATCGGGGTGTGGCACAGTTTGGTAGTGCGCATGGTTCGGGACCATGAGGCCGCAGGTTCGAATCCTGTCACTCCGACCAAAACCAAAGGGGATGCTTTTGCATCCCCTTTGGTTTTCGTTTGTATTTACCGATTCGAACCTCTCCATTTCGCAGAAATGGATCTGTTTGCGCTTTGGTAAATTTAGAATTTTGATGTGCTTTGGCGCAAATTTAGGTTCTGAATCCTGTCACTCCGACCAAAACCAAAAGGGGGATGCTTATGCATCCCCCTTTGGTTTTCGTTTGTATTTAGCTATTCCATATCACTATTTTGCAAGGCTTCTGACAATAGATGCAATACTTTCTAACTGTTTGTCGTCCAATTTTTTAAATCCTTGATAAGAGCATTTAACGTTTCTGGGTTTCTTGCCTCAATATCGAAAAAATCCTTAGGTTCAAGTTGGAGAAATTCGCAGATATAGAAGAATCCTGACATAGAAGGCAAAGCCTTACCTGTTTCGATATTGTTGATATAACCGGGATTTTGCCCGATAGAAAGACTCATATCGCGAGCCGATACGCCTTTCTGTTCTCTTAACTTTGCAAGCCGTGTCTGAAATTCCTTTTCGTACATATTTCGCCACCGTCCTTCTATAATATTGTATCCCATATACATTGCAAAAACATAAGATTAAATCCGTTAATTATCTTGTTTTATAGGAATATATATGTTATAATGGGTATAGTTGTTATATTTAAACGGATGAAAATAAAGCAGTAAATCAATTGCGCTAAAAACAATTAAGGTTCTGAAAATTTTATTGTTACCCTCTTTAATTCAACAGAAAAAATCAAACAGCCTCCCACAAGTTTTTACTGCGGGAGGCATTTTGCATAGGATTTGCGTTGTTTACCAGCAAAACGATGTTATTGGATAAAGCGAGGATTTCGCCAACTGCTCAGAGAAAATATTTAATAATATATCGGCAGATATCGCACAAAACAGAATCTGTAATATAGCTTTTCATTTATGATTGCCTGCAAGGGAATTTACATATCTGTGCATCTCTTCCCTGCTTTTTACATCGTGTGTTCCTGCTATGATCTCCTGCTTTTGCGTTTCGCTAAGTGCCGAAAATTTCTGCATTGCATCGGGATTCATCGCTAAAGCCATAGCAAAGCCAACGGGCATTTCTTCTTGCTTCATTTTATCACCTCCAACCTGTAATATGGATATTATTTGCAGTTCACTCACACACATACTTGCCAATTTCTCGTATAAATCAATTCAGTAATGTTCAAAATAAAAAGAATAACGGAGGTAAAAATATGAGCAATAGATTAGCAAACGAAACAAGCCCCTATTTGCTTCAGCACAAGGATAATCCTGTCGATTGGTATCCTTGGGGAAGCGAGGCATTTGAGCGTGCGGCAAGAGAAGACAAGCCTATCTTTTTAAGCATAGGCTACAGTGCGTGTCACTGGTGCCACGTGCTTGCCCACGAGAGCTTTGAAGACGAAGAGATCGCGCAGCTGCTTGATAAATATTTTATATCTGTCAAGGTAGATAAAGAGGAACGTCCCGACATCGACAGCGTCTATATGGCGGTGTGCCAGGCCTTTACAGGAAGCGGCGGTTGGCCCACAAGCATTTTTATGACTGCCGATCAAAAGCCCTTTTTTGCCGGCACATATTTTCCAAAAACATCTCGTGGCGGTATGATAGGCTTTCGTGAGCTCTTGCTTACAATACACGAAAAATGGATTTCCGACCGCCATACTCTACTGCAGGAATCAGACAAGATCATTAAGCATCTGAGCAGAGATGAGAGCGTATCGAACCCCACTGACACTGATATCACCAATCTTGCTGTGTGGCAATATGAGCGGATATATGATGAAAATCACGGCGGTTTCGGAGGAGCACCGAAATTCCCGGTGCCGCACAATCTGCTGTTTTTACTGGAATGGTATGATCGGTACAAAACAATCTCCTGCCTGCACATGGCAGAACACACACTTGTGCAGATGTACAAAGGCGGAATGTTTGACCACATTGGATACGGCTTTTGCCGCTATTCCACCGATAAAAAATTTCTGGTTCCCCATTTTGAAAAGATGCTGTATGACAATGCCCTTCTGATACTTGCCTACTGCAAAGCGTATACGTCAACAAAAAAAGAAATATATCTTGAAGTTGCCGAAAAAACAGCAAGCTATATTCTTCGGGAGATGACCTCCCCCAAAGGCGGCTTTTACAGTTCACAGGACGCTGACAGCGAAGGAGAGGAGGGGAAATATTATCTGTTCACCCCCGATGAGATCACAAAAGTGATTGGGGAAAAGGACGGAGCACGCTTCAATCGTCATTTTGACATTACAGAAGCCGGAAATTTTGAAGGAATGAACATCCCGAATCTATTAAAAAGTGATATTTTCGATAAAACATTTGAACCTTTTTTATCTGTTCTTGATGATTACCGAAAAAAGAGAAATTCTCTGCATCGGGACGAGAAGATATTAACATCGTGGAACAGTTTGACGATTGCCGCTATGTGCAAGCTATATCACATAAGCAAAAAAGATATATATATTTCCGCTGCGCAAAAAGCCGATGAATTTATTCGGAAGCATCTGTGTGATGATCGCTCTGTTTACGTCAGCTACCACATGGGAAAACGGGGAGTCAAAGGATTTCTCGATGACTATGCCGCATATATTTTTGCGCAGATAGCCCTATATGAGGCAACACTTGAAAGTGAATATCTCGACAGGGCAAAAAAATTAAGTGACAAAGTGATATCGGATTTCAGCGACAATACGGGAGGATTTTATCTATACGGCAATGACAGTGAAGAGCTGATACTGCGTCCGAAGGAGACCTATGACGGTGCAATACCCAGCGGTAATTCTCTTATGGCTTATGATCTTGTTCGCTTATCCCTCATCACAGGGGAAGAAAAATACGAAACTGCGGCACAGCAGCAGCTTGATTTTCTCTTTAAAAACGCATCTCAGTATCCAACAAACCATGCAATGTTTTTGACAGCGCTTTTGGAACACGAAAAACCGCCGATGAAAATAACTGTTTTAATTGAACAAGAGACCGACAAGATAACCCTGCCCCTCTCATTCCCCCCCGAGGCGATCATAACCCTTTTGGAGAAGCCTACAGGAGAATATCAACTGAAAAACGGCAAAACCACCTATTATGTTTGCAAAAATAACAGTTGTCTTGCACCAAGCAATAACTTGAATGAATTGATCTGAAATTGTGAAAACTTAATAACAGAAAGGAGTGATAGATATGGAAGAAAACAAGGATATAAAAAAAGAGCAAGACCCCAAAGAGCAAAAGCCTCTTACAAAACCGGGCGATATTAAGGGAAAAATTGAAGTTTCCGACACCCGTGAACGCAGAGACGGCCCCGGGGGAAATTAAAGCAGATAATGAATATTGTATGATATCACACAAATAGCCTCCCACAAATTTTTCTGTGGGAGGCTTTCTTTGGTGTTGCCATTACGGATCATTTCTTGCCTGATCTGCGCAGAGGCAGACTGTGTGCTTATAGATACAGTAATTTTATTTAAAGGACGGGGCGTGTGTCTCGCCGTTTGCAAAGGAATTCGGCCCGGGATTTGACATAGAAAAATACATTTTAGCCGCTTTGGTAGTACCAAAATCTCGGTTTGAGCCGCTTTCCTGAACCCTGTTGAAGGCATCACGGAACATCTGATTGTGCGCCTCCTCTCGGTTGAGAAGAAAATCAATGGTTTCTCTGACCTTCTTATCCTCGATCTGTCGATACAGATACTCATAAACAACCTTGGCTCTCTGCTCTGATGCGATATTGGAGAGCAGATCGGCACACAGATCGCCTGTAACAGTAACATAATCCGCCGTCCATGAATACCCCGATGAATTGATAAGGCCGGGATTAAGACCCAGCTGAACGTGTGTCTGTACCTCGCCTGCCCCGATCTTTGAGGCATCCACATCGTGCCCGTTAAGCAAATTGATAGTTTGTGCCACCATTTCCATATGACCAAGCTCTTCAGCGGCAATATCAAGAAAGAGATCTTTTATCTCGGGGTCCTTAATTCTGAAGCTCTGGGACATATACTGCATTGCCGCCTTCATTTCTCCGTTTCCTCCGCCAAGCTGTTCCTGGAGAAGAACGGCATACTGCGGATTAGGTCTTTCCACCTCCACAGGGTGAAACAGCTGTTTTTCGTGTTTGAACATTATAAACATAACCTCCTTTTATTGGTTTGCTACTATTCTTTCCCATATAAGGTTGATATATGCTTTTCTTTTAATATTAGCAAATATCTTGCTATATTTTTTTATCATCCGTGGCGGGATTGTCAATAAGCCGACCGTCCTCCGCAAAGCGCGAGCCATGGCAGGGGCAGTCCCAGCTGTGCTCTGCACGGTTATATTTGAGAGCGCATCCAAGATGCGGGCATCTGGGAGCTGTGGGGGTGAGAAGCCCCACGGCGGATTCAAACACATTCGCAGCAAGTTGTGGACGGATCATAGTTCGTGAGGGAGAAAAAACAGCAGAATAGCGGTTTGCTTTTCCACTTATAAGATCGCAAAGAATATCTGCCGATGCCATAGCATTTGTCATTCCCCATTTGTTAAATCCTGTTGCCACAAAGACATTTGGTATAGATCGGGAATAATGTCCCACATAGGGCACGCCGTCAAGCGTCATGCAATCCTGCGTTGCCCACTTTGTTTTGATCTTTGCATCCTTGTAGTACTTTGCAGCAAATTCTTCAAGCTCCTGCCAGCATCCCCCCTGCTTTCCGGTGCGGTGCCCGCCTCCGCCGAGAAGCAGCAGGTCTCCATAACTGCGAAATGACAGCCCCTTGTCACATTCATCAACATACATCCCGTCTGCATTTTGAGCTCCCTCCAGTGCAATCACATACGAGCGGTGCTGATAAAGCTTCAGGGGATACAGACCGTGCTTATTGAGAATTGGAAAATGGGTTGCTATGATAAGCTTTTTGTATGTGATCTCTCCATGTCTGATAATTGCCTTATTTGGCTTCAGAGCCAACACCTTTGTTTGTTCATATATAGGCAGGTCTTTTGAGATAGAGTATAGAAATTTTAACGGGTGAAACTGAGCCTGATCCTTCACACGCACGGCACCTGCCACATCAATGGGTATATCACAGGTGCTTATAAGCTCCGCTCTTACTCCAAGCTGCTTTAAGGCGCTGACCTCCCTTTCGATCTTTTTTTTGTTGTTTAGAGAATAAACATAAGAATCCTTTATTTCATAGCCGCAGTCAATATCACGGCAGAGTCTTACATATTCTTTTTCTGCATTTATCTGCGCTTCAAGATAAAGTCTCGCCTTGTCCTCGCCAAAACGGCGTATAAGCTTATGATATATCAAACCGTGCCCAAGAGTGATCTTTGCAGTAGTGTTTTTAGTGATACCGCTGCAGATCTCCTTAGCTTCTGCCAAAATGCAATCCACGCCGGCATTTTTCAGTTTATAAGCACACAATATCCCGGCAATACCGCCGCCAATAATCAGAACATCGGTACTTTTGCTGCCTTTCAATGCCTCAAAATGCACCTTCTGCACATTCTTTGACCAAAACGATTCCATAAAAACTTCCTCCGAGCTTTATTAGAAGTATTATTGACATTTGCAAGCAAAAATATGCGTTTTGATTAGTACCAACGGTAAGTCAGGACGTCACAAAGTGTAATTATGCGCAGTTCAAAATATAAGGGCCGGCAGAAAACTGCCGACCCTATGTTTTTATTTTGTTTGCTTATTATCTTTTTTTGCTATGTCAAGTATTCTTACTATCGCCGGGCTTACGGCAATATTTGTTATAAGCTCAAAAACAAAATTCAAGCCTACGAAGAATACGATAAGGTACATTCCAACAGAAAGTCCTTCTGCTGCCGCAGATTCCCTGACCGAATCCATAAAGAACACAAGACATCCCATAAGAAATATTCCGGTGTTTACCACAGGGCATACTATCGCACTCACGAAAACCGCAAGATAACGATTGACTTTTTCAAGAATCTTATACGCAAGACCTGCGCACAGACCCGAAACAATGCCCTTTACCATTACGGTGATGATAGTTCCGGGCACGCTGAGCCCAAACCAGAATACTGCATCCGGCGTTGCAAAAAACATAACGCCCGCAACTCCGCCAAGCCACGCACCTGCAGGTGCTCCGCACAAGGTCGCACCAACAACTACAGGGATCAGTGTCAGCGAAATTGACGCCAGCCCGCCAATTTTGATAAATCCGCCGTAATACGCAAGTACCGCTACCATTGCCGTAAGCAATGCAAGCAACACAAGCCGTTTTGTGTTCACGCCTCTTTTGTTTGTCTTTTCCATAGAATCCTCCTTGCTGTCGTCCGCCTTTAGCGGTACAACGCATAAAATTTATTTTAGCTCCCTCTTCAGAGAGCAATATACAAACGGTTATTTATCTGTTTTTGTGATAGATGATGTTAAGCCCTTTAAGAACAAGGTGCTCATCCATCTTTATATCATGCTTACAGTGAGGTATGATCATATGAGCAACACCGCCTGTTGCATATACAGGAAGCTCTATGCCCACCTCTTCGTTGATACGATCTATCATACCGTCGATCATTGACGCATTTCCAAAGATGACACCGGATCGCATACTGTCGGTTGTATTTTTACCTACAACGATCCGTGGGGCTTCAAGCTCTACCTTTGGGAGCTGAGCCGTATCTTCCGACAGAGAATTCAGACCCATCAAAACTCCGGGCATGATAGAAACTCCCACAAAAGCACCCTTTTCATTTACAACCATCATTTTGGTAGCAGTTCCCATATCAACTATAAGCGAGGGACTTTTGTAAATATTGTGTGCCGCTACACACGCACAGATAAGGTCTGCACCTACCGAGGAGGGCGTATCGCAATGAATGTTGATGCCTGTCTTCATCCCCGGGCCAACCGTGAGCGAATCTATTCCCCATATGATCTGCACAGCCTTTTTTATCACCGAATTAAGCGGCGGCACCACCGAGGAGATGATTGCACCGTTTATGTTGTCACTTACTATATTGTGAACCGCAATAACACCGCGCAACTTGCTTGCATATTCGTCTGCAGTTTTGTTGGTTTCGGTGGAAACACTAACTACAAAAGCCAGGTCGTCACCTTCAAAACCGCCAAGCATAATATTTGAGTTGCCAATATCTATCGTCAGTATCACACGATCATCTCCCTTCGGATAATTTTTCCTTTGACAGTATATCACATTTTTAGAATTTTTTCAAGCATTGATTTCAATCACGGTAAATTTTAATAAAAATCATTAAAAGGTACTTGAAAAAACCAAAACAATAGGGTAAAATAAGGTAAATTCCCAAAAACGGAGGAAGCTTATGAAAATCGCACTTATAGCTCACGACAAGAAAAAAAATGAAATAATTGAACTGGCAAAAAAATACAGAGATGTCCTCGGCCTGCACGAGCTCTATGCCACAGGAACCACCGGAACCCTCATTATGGGTGAAACAGGTCTTTCCATACACCGAATGAAGAGCGGCCCCCTTGGCGGAGACCAGCAGATAGGCGCAATGCTGGCAAACGGAGATATCGACCTTATCATCTTCCTGCGTGATCCGCTTACAGCTCAGCCTCACGAGCCTGATGTTTCGGCTCTTCTTCGTCTTGGCGATGTTCAAAGTATTCCTCTTGCCACAAACGCAACCAGTGCCACCATTATGCTTGAAGCAATGAAGAACAAAATATATTTTCAGTAAGGCAGGGAATGGAAAAATATATTTAACCTCAGCCTAAATTGCAAAGAATAGGGGCTCTTACACCTTTTTGTATTCAACACATTTTAACATCTACGCAAAATATCCAAAATCTGAGACCTTCCCCTTTTTTAACCTCTTTGTTTTTCCATTCAAAAAAAGAAAAACTATTGCAAAAAATCAATGGGTATGGTAGAATAAAGTGTTTAAAAAATAATGCCCGGAGGTTATTATGCCTAAAAATACATTCAGATACATACTATGCTTTCTTGCCGCTGTCCTTATGCTTTTTGCAGTGTCCTGTTCCCCTGACTCCGGTGACAAAGGCAAATACGGCTTTGAAGGGGGCGAAAAGGACGGAATGTTACTTCTTTCAGACGTCGCAGAATATACCCTCGTCAGAGGAGACCTCTGCTCTTCAGAAGAAACAAACGCCCTTGTTGCCCTGAAGAACGCTCTTGAAAAAAGTGTTGATCTTTCTCTTCCGATCTCAACCGACTGGTTAGGTAAGGAGCAGACTGAAAAAGAAAAGGAGATCCTCATCGGAAAAACAAACAGAGAGGAATCGATTTCGGCAATGAACGGTCTTGGATATAACGATTATGTTATCAAAAAGATCGGATCAAAGCTTGTTATAGCCGGCGGCAGCGGTGAGGCCACTGAGAAAGCCGTTGACTATTTCATTGAGCATTATCTTGACATATACAGTGCGGCTGTTTATTATCCCGAAACCGAATATGCACATAAAATCTCATACACCGTTTCTTCTGTAACGATCGAAGGCAAGCCTATCTCTGAATTCAAGCTGTTTTCTGCCGATCCCGAAACAGATCTTTCTTCGATCCAAACAGCGCTCTCAGAGCAGACCCTTGGCGTAAAGATAGAGATAGCAGATGCAATAGATGAATATTCAAATTACATAATTTTTGAACGCACCGGTGTTATAGCCGCTGAATACGGCGTAAGGCTCGAAAACGACGGCAATCTCTATGTTTTTGGAAGCTACAGTACATTTGAGCAAGCAATAGAATATTTCAAAAAAAGCTATTTTGAGGAGCTTGCAAAAAACAAAGGTACTACTGCCATAGATATAAAATGGCACGATAACATAACGCTCAGAAGAAGCGACAAAAGCATCTACACAAAAGAAAAGCTTATGTTTCTCCTTGAGAATGTATATGCTGACCCTGATCTGATCATAGCCGGAGAAAATATAGCAGGCGCCCGTTCGATGCCAAGCTATTCTATTGAAAAATATTTTGAAGCATGCGGAAAATACCCTGCTATCATAGGCATTGATCTTGCCTGCTACGGTCTTCAGCTGGATTCGATCTCTGACGCGGATTTCAGCCGTGCTGTATGTGAGCTTGTTGACTATGCCAAAAAGGGCGGAATAATCACCGCTACCTCCCATTTTGAGAACCCCACCGGAAACTGGACTCTTGACGGAAAATGCTATGGTATTCTCGGAGCCGAAGAAAAATGGGAAGAGTTGCTAAACAGCGGCAGTGAACTGAACAAAAAGTTTACAAAAGAGCTTGAAGCAGACGCCGTTTTTCTTAAAGCCCTTTGCGAAAACGGTGTTCCCGTTGTCTGGCGTCCGCTTAACGAAAGCAACACTGATTCTTTTTGGTTTAGTGCTATTCAGGACGAAAAAACAATTCCTGCAGAATATTTAAAGCGTCTCTGGATATATATCTATGAATATTTTGAGTCTTGTGGCATCGACAACCTTATCTGGGTATACAGCCCCTCTGTCGCAGACGGCAGTCTTGACGCAATGTATGCCTATCCCGGTGATGAATATACCGACATGGTTGGCTGCAGCTTTGATGCATATGAAAAAAAAGCAATTAACAGCCTATCTTCCTCGTATAAAGCAGTCACAGAGAAAAGCGGCAAGATAGGTGCGATATGCGAATTTGATATAAAAAGCGGAAGCTCTATTGCAGCAAGCTCAAAGGAAGAGCAACAGGCGGTGTTCAGCGCAGCAGATCTGCTGGATGAGCTCTATGCGCTCAGATCACTTGGACACAGCTTTGCATATATTCTTTGCTCAAACGGCACCGGCTCTGTAACAAGACTTGGAGACGGTCACATATTTGCAGAAGACGAAATGATTCTTACTCTTGAAGACGTTTCGGCTATTCTTTATAGTTAAGGAGACATAGAAACGTCCTGCAAAACTCTTGACAGTGTGAGAGAATTTATCATGAGTATGGGCGAAAAATATCATAATGTTATAGGTATATCGGGCGAAAAATTTGTACCCGAAAGCTCGGATTACTATTCGGATTTCAAGGTTCATCCAAACGATACCGGCTTTGATTTCTATTCAAAAGCTCTTATATCAGCGCTTAAAAATTACTTATAAGGAAATCTAAATGAAATTAAAAATCTTAACATTCAATATCAGATTCGATACTCCCTCAGACGGAATAAATTATCAGCCAAACCGCTTTGGTAGAATAAAAGATCTTTTAGTTTCGGCTTCTCCTGACATTATCGGCTTCCAAGAAACAAAAGAAATGGCGAGAAAATGGCTCAACGAAAATCTGCCTAACTACACAGTGCTGGGTTGCGGACGCACCGAGGGCTTTAAGAACGAGGGCGTTACCATGGCGTTTAAGCGAGACCTGTTTGATGTGGTCAGCTTTAATACAGAATGGCTGTCTCTTGAACCGGAAGTACCAAACTCTACATACGGGGGTGATCAAAGCATCTACCCCAGAGTTTTGCAAACTGCACTTTTGGTGCCAAGGGACGGCTCTGAAGCCTTTGTTTTTGCAAATGTTCATCTTGACCATATCGGCAAGGATGCAAGAAAGTTGGGGGCGGCTCAGACCCTGAGAAGACTGCTTGCACAGCCTTATAAATTCATACTAACCGGAGATTTTAATGCACTGCCCGATGACGGTTCTATCGAGCTCATCACAAAATGCAGTGTTCGCAGCATAAATGACATAACCGCTTCTCTTGGCGGTACATTTCATGATTATGGCAGAAGAACCACTCCCTCAAAGATAGACTATATCTTCACCGATTTTGATTCATATGAAAATGTGCACATAATCGAAGACAAACCGGTAGACGGAGTTTATTATTCAGATCACTATGCCATTGCCGCAGATATTGAAATTTAAATAAAAAAGTGCTTGCCTGAAGGCAAGCACTTTTTTATTTAAACACCGTTTCTCCGTCCGAAAGATATACCTGGGTGCGGAAGATGCTGTATCTTTCTTTCATTATGTCTGTAGAAAGTATACCCAGCGAATCCTTCATCGCCGTTATGAGCATTTCGGGAGAAAGATAGCTCTCGGCAACAGCTGAGAGAACAG
Organism: Eubacteriales bacterium; assembly: GCA_045587665.1. Classification (GTDB taxonomy): domain Bacteria; phylum Bacillota; class Clostridia; order Oscillospirales; family CAG-272; genus SIG710. The sequence goes on along the minus strand of JAZNCT010000089.1, from coordinate 2,632 downwards.
CAGAAATGCTTATATTCCCGCTTTCTTCGAGATAGCTAATATCAATTGTCTTTATCAGCTCCGATATATCAATCTCCTTTTCACCCGATTTTGTTCTTTTCAGCATCATCAAGGGCTTTTTTGAAAAAAGCTCTCTTGCCTTTTGACAAAGCTCCTCTCCGGCGCCCTCGGTTATGATGCTTATATCATAACGGGCATAGCCGATATCCGAAAATTTGTCACCCGGCTCATAAACGTCGATAACAGAAAGCTCTTCTGTGAGCACCTGATTTAAGCGATATTTGATCTCAGCACAGGTCATATGCTCTCTAAGCCTTATGTCAAGATATTCACATTCGCTTTGCGTTCCGATAGAAAGCGGCAGTGCAAATACCATTTTCGCGTGAGGATTGAAGCCCTGAGTATACCACGCCGGTATACCCGAACGCACAAGGACCTTTGCAAAAGTCCTTTGAAGGTCAAGATGAGATATATAGCGCAGCATACCCACCTTGCGGAATTTTATTCTTATCGGCTGTGGATTTGCATCCGAAATCATTTCTCGGGGCAGCATGATCTTTCACCTCCCAGCTTGTTTGCTCCGCATCCGCTGCATTTTTCGCGGCAGGAGGGAGTTGTCTTTCCCGCAAGAGCATTTTTATGCTCTCTGATAAGAAATTCTTTGCTAACACCGCAGTCTATTATATCCCAGGGCAGGATCTCATCATATTCACGGCGTCGATTTGCATAAAATGCTGCATCAAGTCCTGCTTTTTCTATAACAGAAAGCCATTTTTCATAGTCAAAATGCTCGTCCCACGCATCAAAATGAAAGCCCTCATCGCAGGCGATCTCAAGAGCCCTTCCAAGCCTTCTGTCTCCTCTCGCAAGCACTGCCTCGATATGTGAAGTATGAGGCTCATGATGTGTATAGCGCACCTTTCGGTCTGTAACGCACTGACCTATATAGTCCAGCTTTTCACTTAGCATTTCAACACTGTCCTGAGGCTCCCACTGAAAGGCGGTAAAGGGCTTTGGCACAAAGCAGGCAACGCTTATGGTCACCTGAGGCGACTTGCCCTTTTTATGGTTTGGATTGTGATAATATTCGTCAACCACCCTTGTTGCAAGCTTTGCTATTCCCTCAAGATCCTCGCTCTGCTCTGTTGGCAGTCCGTTCATAAAATAAAGCTTGACCTGAGTTTTTCCTGCGTCAAAGGCTACGTTTACCGCGCGCATCAGATCCTCTTCAAAAACATTCTTGTTGATAACATCGCGCAGTCTCTGAGTACCCGCCTCGGGAGCAAAGGTAAGCGAACTTGATCTGACGGTTGCTATCTTATCCATAAGCTCCTTTGTAAAGCTGTCAACACGGAGAGAAGGAAGCGAAAGGCTCACCTTGTTCTTATCCGTCCATTCGAGAAGCCTTGTTGTCAGCTCCTCTATCTCGGTATAGTCACTTATAGAAAGCGACGAAAGCGAAATTTCATCATATCCGGTGTTTTCATAGAGACATTTTGCCTGTCTGCAGAGCACATCCGGTGTTTTTTCTCTGACAGGGCGATAGATTATCCCCGCCTGGCAGAAGCGGCAGCCCCTGATACAGCCTCGGTAGACCTCCAGCATGATCCTGTCCTGAACCGTCTCGATATAAGGCATAACCACCTTATCCGGAAAATACGCTTTATTCATATCCTTCATAATGCGCTTTGTTATGCGTTTAGGGATATCGTCAAATATGGGAGTATATGCTTTTATCGTTCCGTCCCCGTTATATGTGACATCATAGAACGAAGGAACATAGATACCGCCTATCTCCTTTGCGGCTCTGTGCAAAAAATCACGTCGGTTGTATGTACCGTTCCCCCTCATTTCAATATAGAGCTTTGTAAATTCAACAAGAGCCTCTTCGCCCTCACCTATGCTGAAGCAATCGAAAAAGTCTGCGATCGGCTCGGGGTTATATGAGCAGGGGCCGCCACCGATTATTATCGGCATATCCCCATCTCTGTCCCTTGCATATAGCGGAAGCCCTGAAAGCTTTATCATGTTAAGAACATTGGTATAGCACATTTCATATTGAAGAGTAAAGCCAATGATATCAAATTCTGAAAGTGGATCTCCGCTTTCCTGGGCTGTGAGAGGAACATCATATTTTATCATCAGCTCCTCCATGTCTGTCCACGGCGCATAGGCTCTCTCGCACCAGATATCCTCCTCTTTATTGAGAACGCCATAGAGTATCCTTATTCCAAGATTTGACATTCCTATTTCGTATGTATCCGGAAAGCAAAAGGCAAAACGGGCCTTAACAGTCTCCTTGTCCTTTAGCACCTGTCCGTATTCGCCGCCGCAGTATCTGCCCGGCTTTTGAACGGTTCGCAATATATTGTCCAGCCGCTCTCTGTAGTTTTCCTTCATATCAAAAATCCTTTCGGTTTATAATCTTCATCTATTTTACCACACATTTGCATTTTTCGCAAGAGATATCTGAAAACAATAATTATCGTTTATGTAGTGTTACAATAGATGTGAGACCAAAAGTAAAAAAAGTATAGAAAAAGTGATTGAGTTCTGTTAAAATAGAATTACCCCTAACTCACATCAACAGAAAGGACTCAATCACTTCATGAAACATTATACCACAAACAAA
>JAZNCT010000088.1:0-79274 GCA_045587665.1 Eubacteriales bacterium | reverse complement strand
ATATTTTTCCTATGTTAGAGAGAGACATTTCGGTTATCTGTCTTATGAGGTATATTGAAATATGTCTTGCAAAGGCAAGATCCTTTGTCCTTTTTGTTCCTGTAAGCTCCTCTTTCTTAAAGCCGTATTTTTTGTATACAGCAAGAAATATCTTGTCAACCGTAACACTGATAGGCTCAGCTCCTCCAAGAAGCTCATGCAGAAGATTTTTGGCAAGATCTATAGTGATCTGCTTTCCGGAAAGGAAGCAAAGAGCACTGAGCTTTTTTATAGCTCCTTCTATCTGCCTTATATTTGATCTGAGATTTTCAGCAAGGAAGGTTAAAACCTCATCCGGAAGGGAAACATTTCCCTGTTCGGCTTTTTTCTTGATAATTGCAATTCTCAGCTCAAGATCCGGAGGCTGAATATCTGCAAGCAGTCCCATTTCGAATCTTGAAACAAGTCTTTTTTCAAGATCGGGTATTTCTCTGGGAGGACGGTCAGAGGTCATTATTATCTGCTTTTCGTTTTCATAAAGGGCGTTAAAGGTATGAAAAAACTCTTCCTGTGTTGCAACCTTGTTTGCCATAAACTGAATATCATCTATCATCAAAATATCACACATACGGTATTTTTCTCTGAACAGGTGCATAGTCTGCTTTGCCAAACTGTCGATAAGCTGGTTTGTAAAATCCTCGCCTTTTATGTAAACTATCGTTGCATCCGGCTTTTCCTTGCGTATCTTATTTGTTATTGCATACATAAGATGAGTTTTTCCTATTCCGCTGGGGCCGTAAAGGAAAAGGGGATTATACTGAGATGCTGTACTCCCTTCCTCCGCATCTGCAACATTTTTTGCAACTGCCCAGCAGGCAGCTCTTGCAAAGGTGTTTGAATTTCCTTCGATAAAGCTCTCAAAGGTGTATTCAAAATTAAGAGTTGGCATCCCGCTCTTTAAAATTTCTTCGCTTTTGTTTTCTTTAGCAGATGTTTCATATTTTTCCTTAACATCTTCGCTTATATTTTCGGATATATTTTTTTCTTTGAATATGACCTCTATTTTTGGGACAAATCCGAGAAATTCTTCAAAACCTTCCGAAATTGTGTCTATATACTTTTCGTTGATAAATCCGGTTTTGTATTTTGAATCGCTTATAAAAATTATTTTTTCATTCTCAAAGCTCTGAACATAAAGATCCTTAAACCAAAGATCAACGGTTGAAGGGGCAAATTTGTTATTATCGACAAAGCTTTTTTTAACATCTGTCCAAATATTTTTTATTTCTTCTGCCGTAAACATTTATTTCTCCTTAAAAGAAATTTTATATAAAAAAACAGGTCACTATATTATAATTATATATATTATAACATATTATAATATTTATTGCAAGCATTTATTAACATTTTTTAATTTTGACAAAAAAATGTTATCTTTATCTTTACTTTGAAAGCGATTTTTGTTATAATAAACTGGAATGAAGTAAAATGACAGAGAGGTAAAAATGAAAAACACTCAGCTTGCCGATCTTATGAGACCAAAATCTTTTGATGATATAGTTGGACAAAAGCATCTTTTTGGAGAAAAAGGTGTTGTGAGAAAAATGGTTGAGGGCGGTCACATAAACAATATGATATTTTTCGGTCCTCCCGGTACCGGCAAGACTACTGCCGCTTCAATTATTGCAGAAAAAAGCGGAATGGTGTTTCACCGCCTTAACGCAACAACGGCATCTCTTCAGGATATAAAGGATATTGCAGGACAGACAAACAATATTTTCGGCAGCGGCGGTATACTTCTTTATCTCGATGAAATACAGTATTTTAACAGAAAACAGCAGCAGTCTTTGCTTGAATATATTGAGGACGGAAGAATAACTCTCATTGCTTCAACAACAGAAAATCCTTATTTTTACATATATAACGCTATTCTTTCAAGATCCTCTCTTTTTGAATTTAAGCCTGTTTCGGCTGAAGAATGTATTTCTGCTCTTAAAAGAGCTTTGGAGCATCTTAATAAAACAGAAAATGAAAACAAAACTGCCGATGATGAAACACTTATACATATTGCAAAAATAACTCAGGGAGACGTAAGACACGCAATAGTTGTCCTTGAAAATTCATACTATGCAGCAGAGAAAAATATTGATAGGGAAACCGTTGATTCCTTTTGTTCAAAAAATGGAAGCTTTAATGATGACACTCACTATGACCTGCTTTCCTGTCTCCAAAAATCCATAAGAGGATCCGACCCTGATGCAACTGCTTTTTATGTTGCAAAGCTCGTAAAGGCAGGTGAGCTTATGTCTCTTTGCAGAAGACTTCAGGTCATTGCAAGCGAGGATATAGGTCTTGCATATCCTATGGCGGCGGTTGTAACAAGGTCTTGCTGTGAATCCGCTATGGAGCTTGGTTTTCCTGAGGCGAGAATACCTCTTATCAACGCAGCACTTATGCTTGCAACAGCACCAAAATCAAATTCTGCATATATGGCTCTGGCGGCGGCAGAGGCAGATATAGATGCAGGTTTTGGTGTAGAATGTCCACCTCATCTGCAGAGTCCGGTTTTTAAAGGATATAAATATCCTCATGAATATAAAAATCATTATGTAGAGCAACAATATCTTCCTTCTGATATAAAAAATAACATATATTATCGTTTTGGTGATAATAAAACAGAACAGGCGGCAAAGGCATATGCCGATAATATAGGAAGCTCAAAATATAAAGAATAAAGCGCAATATTTGTCTTTTAAAAAAAGTGAAAGTGAAAAAATATTAAAATGCAAAAAGAAAACTTTTCTGCTACAGTTGAGATAAATGAGAAGAGTGCATCTGCCGTTGTTATAGGGGCAGGTCACGCAGGAATAGAAGCGGCTCTTGCCTGCGCAAGAACGGGTGTTGATACCGTTCTTTTTACCATGTCTCTTGATTCTATCGGAAATATGCCCTGCAACCCTTCTATAGGCGGAACGGGGAAGGGACATCTTGTTTATGAGATTGATGCTCTTGGCGGAGAAATGGGAAGAGCGGCAGATCTTGTAACTCTCCAGAGCCGAACACTTAATTTGGGAAAGGGTGCTGCTGTTCATTCAAAACGTATTCAGGCTGACAGAAAAAAGTATCAGTCTATTATGAAACAGACCCTTGAAAAAACCGAAAATCTCAGACTTATACAGGAAGAAATAACCGAAATCATAACAGAAAATGTCAATTTTAAAGACGACAGTTATAAGAAAAAGATAATTGGTGTTAAAACAAGACTTGGTGACGTTTGGTCGTGCGAAAAGGTTATAATATGTTCGGGCACATATCTTGAAAGCAGGATCTTTGTTGGACACACAAATTATGAAGCCGGTCCTGACGGTCTTTTGCCGGCAAAGGGTCTTTCATCTTCTCTTGCCGAACACGGAATAAAGCTGATGAGGTTTAAAACCGGAACCCCTGCAAGGATCAAAAAATCAACAATAGATTTTTCTCAGCTTGAAAAACAAAATGGTGAAACTCCCATAATTCCTTATTCATCCGAAACGGGAGAAAATGAACTTGACGTTATAGATCAAATTCCCTGTCATATTGTTTATACATCAAATAAAACACACGAAATAATAAAAGAAAATATAAACAAAAGTGCGATGTATTCGGGTCAGATACATGGAACAGGTCCAAGATACTGTCCTTCAATAGAGGATAAAATTGTGAGATTTGCCGATAAAGAAAGACACCAGCTTTTTGTTGAGCCAATGGGAGAAAACACTGAGGAAATGTACCTTCAGGGATTTTCAACCTCTATGCCCACCGATATTCAGATCAAGATGCTGCGCTCTCTTCCGGGCTTTGAAAATGCTCAGGTCATGAGATATGCCTATGCAATAGAATATGATTGCTGTGATCCTCTTGAACTATATCCCACCCTTGAATTTAAAAATATAAAAGGCCTCTACGGAGCAGGTCAGTTCAATGGAACTTCCGGATATGAGGAGGCTGCCGCACAGGGACTTCTTGCAGGTCTTAATGCCTCGCTTTCTATCAGAAATAAAGAACCTCTTATATTAAAGAGAAGCGGCTCTTATATTGGTACTCTTGTTGATGACCTGGTGACAAAAGGGACAAACGAGCCATATAGAATGATGACCTCTCGCTCAGAATACAGACTTCTCCTGAGGCAGGATAATGCAGATCTGAGACTAACTGAAATAGGATTTGAAGCAGGCCTTGTCAGTAAAGAAAAATATGAAAAATTCATGGAGAAAAAGTCAATTATCGAACATGAAATCATAAGACTTGAAAAAACACATATTTCTCCCGGTAAAGCAAATAAATTTCTTGCAGAAATAGGTGAAACACCGGTGAGCGGAGGTGTTTCTCTTGCGGATCTGATTCGCCGTCCGCCCATAACATATGAGTCTCTTTCCATAATTGATGAAAAAAGAACAGAACTAAGCAGGGCGGTTAAAACTACTGTTGAGGTTTCTATAAAATATGAGGGATATATAAAAAAGCAGCTTGCCGAAATAAAAAGACACGAGGCTCTTGAAGAAAAAAAACTTCCAAAAGACATTGACTATTCAAAAATTAAAGGACTCAGAATCGAGGCATATCAAAAGCTTGATAAATATAAACCGCTGACTATTGGTCAGGCATCGAGAATAAGTGGGGTCAGCCCTGCAGATATTTCTGTTTTGCTTATTTATCTCGGTCTGAAATAAGCCTGTTTATTTTCAAATAAAAATTCACTTAAAGTACATTCGATTGATTTATTGAATTCTATTTGAAACAAAAGTATAATAAAAATACGGGTATATAATAATATGAAGGAAAAAGACATTTTTTTTAGCAAAGTCGAGCGTATTTTCAGTGAAAATTCGCTTTTTGCATATTTAAAAGAAGATATTTTAGAAAAGTTTTACCTGCTGACAAGCATAATGCTTGAAACAAACGAAAAAATGAATATAACGGCAATAACCGATATAGATTCGGTTATTGCCCGTCATTATGCCGATTCACTCCTTCTTTTAAACATTGATATAAAGGAAGGCGCAAGCATTTGCGATATAGGATGCGGTGGAGGTTTTCCTACTTTTCCGATTGCTATAGCTCGCCCTGATATTAAAATAACATCAATAGACAGCACTGCAAAAAAAATTGCGTATGTAAATGAGACTGCAAAAAAATTAGGACTTTCAAATATAAATGCAATCAGCGGCAGGGCAGAGGAATTCTGTTTTGTAAGCGAAAAAAACAAGGAAGTTTGTCTCAGAGAAAAATTTGATATAGCAACTGCAAGAGCTGTTGCATCTCTCCCTGTTCTCTGTGAACTGTGTTTACCATTTGTAAAGGTCGGCGGCAGTTTTATATCATTAAAAGCAAAAACGGCAGACGAAGAGATAAAGGCTTCTGAAAATGCAATATCAGTGTTGGGCGGCAAGACAGAAAATATAATTAAACTAAACCTGAAAGACGAGACGGCTGAAGAAAAAATTGCAGAAAGAACGCTGATAGAAATCAAGAAAGTGAAAAAAACTGTGCAAAAGTATCCGAGACAGTATTCACAAATAAAGAAAAAACCGCTTTGAGGCGGTTTTTCTTTATTCTAAAACATTTTAGAAAGTTTCACGTGAAACATTGTGCTGTTTTCTTGGGTTTGGAATGTTTATTTCTATTGTTACACCGTTATCGTCTTCTCTTCTTTTTGAAAAAATCTCCACACCGGCAGATTTAACAATATCAAGTGCCTTGTCGATACTGTTATAAAAAATCCTTATATCCTTTATAATAGGAAGTTTTCGGCTATGTAAGGGGATTTCTTCGGTATTAACTGAATTTAAAATTTTTTCAACATAGCTTTCGGTGGCACTTACATTCATATGTGCTGAAATTATTATTTTAAGTATATCAATTCTTTCGTTTGGATCGGATATCTTTAGCAGTGCACGTGCGTGCCTTTCTGTCAGATGATTTTTTAATATAATTTCCTCTTCTTTTTCTGTATATTTTAAAAGTCTCAGTTTGTTTGCAACAGCCGATTGGCTCATTGATAGCTTTTTTGCGACCTCTTCTTGAGTAAGCTTAAAATCATCAACAAGCTTTTTTATCGCTCTCGCGGTTTCAAAAATATTGAGATCTTCTCTAAGAAGATTTTCAATAAGAGCAAGCTCGGCAGATTTTTTATCATCTGCTGAAATAATAATGCAGGGAACACTCTTCATCCCCAATATTTTTGCAGCTCTGAATCTTCTTTCGCCTGCGATTATTTCAAAAAATGTGTTGTTTTCATAGATAATTTCCTCACTGACGGGATTTTCTGTGCAGATTATGCGAACCGTCAGAGGCTGAAGTATACCGTATCTTCTTATCGAATCGGCTAGCCGTATGGTTGCATTTGATTCGAAATATACTCTTGGCTGAGAACGGTTTGGTCTGATGCGGAAAATATCTATATTTACAATGTTTGAGCTTGCCGCAAGCTGCATATCCTCAGCCTTTCGCCTGTTTACCTCCCTTCTTGTAAAATATCTTGCATCGGGCCTCCACACATCGTTATCTTTAAACAGTTCGTTTTCGTTTTGGTTATTGCAAAATGGAGAATTTTTGGGCTTTACATCTTCAAAATTTTTCGTCATTTTATATGAATTCCTTTCTTTTTTTATTGCCACATAATCATAACATATTTTTTCTGCCGATATGCTCGTTTTTTGTGTGAGATTTTTTTGTTTTTAAATGACAAAAGTGAAATATAAATGTTTGGCTTTGTTGGGGAATAAAGAAATTTTCAGGAAAATATTAAAAAAATAAAGTCTAAAAGTTTGCTTTAGACGAAAAAAGAAGAAAAGTTTTTCATAAAACCTCATTTAAATAAAAATAAATATTTAATAATTATAAATACTCCTTGAAAAAACAAATATTAAGTGATATAATATAAAGAGCAATTTTTGATCTATTTCTTATGATAGAGGAATGATATGGGAAAAATAATAACATTTGCAAATCAAAAGGGAGGCGTTGGAAAAACGACCTCTGCGGTCAATGTTGCCGCTTCCCTTGGAATACTTGGAAAAAATGTATTGCTTGTGGATCTTGACCCTCAGGGAAACACCACAAGCGGTGTTGGCGTAGCGAAAAAATCGCTAAAAAATACAACTGCCGAAATATTGCTTGACGGAGTTGACGTAAAAGAAGCAATTATAAAAACCAAATTTCAAAATCTTTCTGTAATACCGGCAAACATCAGTCTTGCAGGTTGTGAGCTCGACCTTTTTCAGATTGAAAACGGCGAAAAAAGCATGAAAGAAGCTCTTTCCTGTGTGAGGGATGAATATGACTACATAATAATAGATTGTCCACCGTCTCTTGGTATGTTGACTCTCAATGCTCTTGTGGCATCAGACGGTGTCATAGTTCCGATGCAGTGCGAATTTTATGCACTTGAAGGTCTTTCTCAGCTCATGATAACCATTAGCAAGATAAAACAAAAATATAACAGCGAGCTTTTTGTTTGCGGAATACTTGTAACCATGTATAACGGACGACTGGTGCTTTCTATGCAGGTGATCTCCGAGCTGAAAAAGCATTATGCAGACAAGCTTTTTAAAACAACGATATCAAGAAATGTCCGTCTTTCCGAGGCACCCGGCTTTGGTATGCCCGTGTATTATCACGACAGGGTCTCAAAGGGCGCGGGAGAATATCTTGAGGTTGCAAAAGAACTGATGGAAAGAATATAAATTTTTGAAGGTGTTTATATGGCAAGAAAAAATATGGGTCTTGGCAGAGGGTTTATGGATCTGCTGGACGATAACATAACCGAAACAAAAAAGGGAAGTGTAACAACTCTCCGCCTTTCAGAGATCGAGCCGAGAAAAAATCAGCCGAGAAAAAGCTTTGAAGAAGAAGGACTTGCGCTTTTGGCGCAGTCTATTGCAGAGCACGGAGTCCTTCAGCCTATCATTGTAAGAGAGAGCAGCGCTGCTCCCGGGCTTTATGAGATAATTGCCGGCGAAAGACGCTGGAGAGCTTCCAAAATGGCAGGATTAAATGAAATTCCGGTTGTTATTTTTGACGGAAACGATCTGAGGGCCGCTCAGGTTGCAATAATAGAGAATGTTCAAAGGCAGGATCTTAATCCGCTTGAAGAAGCTCTTTCCTACAGAGATCTTATCGAAAGATTTGACCTTACGCAGGAGCAGGTTGCTTCCCAGGTTGGAAAGAGCAGACCGACGATCACAAATATGATGCGATTGCTGGAGCTTCCGGACGAGGTACTGGAAATGCTTAAAGACGGAAAGATAAGCACAGGCCACGCAAGAACCCTGCTTTCACTGAAAAATTCGGGAGATATAATTCCTCTTGCAAACAAGATATATATGAGGGGACTTTCGGTTAGAGAAATAGAGGCTTCGGTAAAGCGTCTCAATGCCGAAAGTGATAAAACCCAAAGACCCGAAAAAGAAAAAAACACAAAAGAAAATGAGCAAAAGGGCATATATCTTAAAGAGCTTGAGAGAAAAAGTATGTCCTTTCTCGGAAGAAGAGTTAAGATACACAGCGAAGCAAAGAAAAAGACCGTTGAGCTTGCTTATATAGACAACGAAGATCTTGAAGAGATACTCAGAAAGCTCTGCGGAAACGAAATTTTTGACGAAAATTAAAAATATAAAATAACGAGAGGTAAAAACAATGCTTGACACTAGATTTATTAAAGAAAACACAGAATATGTTAAAGAAAGACTTAAAACAAGACAAAAGGACTACAGTGCAGAGATAGATGAGCTTATAGTTCTTGACGGAGAACGCAGAGCTCTTATAGCAGATACAGAGTCAAAAAAGGCTGAGCAGAACAAGATATCAAAGCAGGTTCCTCTTATGAAGAAGGAAGGAAAGGATGTTGCCCCAATTTTTGCGGAGATGAAGGCACTTTCTGAGAAGGTTAAAGAGGATACCGACAGGATCGACGCAATCGACGCCCGTATAAAGGATCTTCTGCTCTCGATACCAAATGTTCCAAACGCAAGCGTTCAGACAGGTGCAGACGACAGCGATAATGTTGAAATTCGCAGAGTTGGAGAGGTAAGAAGTTTTGATTTTGAGCCTAAGGCTCATTGGGATCTTGGCAAGGAGCTTGGAATTCTTGACCCCGAAACTGCGGCAAAGGTAACAGGTCCAAGATTCCACTTCTACCGCGGACTTGGCGCAAAACTTGAAAGAGCTGTTATTTCCTATTATCTTGACACACACACAGAGCACGGATATACAGAGATATTCCCCCCATTTATGGTAAACCGTGATTCTATGAGAGGAACAGGTCAGCTTCCTAAGTTTGAAGAGGATGCCTTCAGAGTTGCAAACAACGATTGCTTCCTTATTCCAACCGCTGAGGTGCCTGTTACAAATATGCACCGTGACGAAATACTTGATGCAGAATCTCTTCCTATCTGCTACTGCGCATATTCAGCTTGCTTCCGTGCAGAGGCAGGAAGCGCAGGACGTGATACAAGAGGACTCATTCGTCAGCATCAGTTTAATAAGGTAGAGCTTGTTAAATTCACTACACCCGAAACTTCTTATGAAGAATTGGAAAAACTCACCAACGATGCGGAGCGCGTTCTGTCCGGGCTTGGACTGCCTTACAGAGTTGTTTGCCTTTCTACAGGAGACCTTGGCTTCTCCAGCGCAAAAACATATGATATAGAGGTTTATATGCCTTCATATGACAGATATGTTGAGATCAGCTCCTGCTCAGATTTTGAAGATTATCAGGCTCGCAGAGCAAATATAAAATACAGACCCGCTCCCGGTGAAAAGCCTCGTTTGGTTCACACTCTCAATGGCTCAGGCGTTGCTGTGGGACGCACAGTTGCGGCAATAATAGAGAACTACCAGAATGAAGACGGCTCTGTAACAGTTCCGGAGGCACTCCGCCGCTACATGGGCGTTGACGTAATAAGATAAACGGTCAAAGGAGAAATCAAAACTTGATCACAAATCGTTTTTTGTCGGCAGATACTGCAGCGTCAGATAACTCTTTCACAAGCTCGTTAAAGGAATTTTTCACAGAGCTGCTTTATGGCGGTTCAGGCGAGAGATATGAAAATTTCTCCTTTGGAAATCAGCTTGTAACATATCGAATGATAATTATTGCTGTTGCAATAGGAATCATAATAGCATCAGCAGTAATGGTTTATAAGCGTAAATATCTCGGGTCTCTTGTCAGAGCGCTTTCAATGGCAGGAGCATTAGAGCCGGAAAGCGCAAAAACTCTTGGGGAGCTGGGGCTTTCAAATTCAAGATCAATAAGAATGTCTCTTAAAAACGGAACATTAAAAAGAATGATAAGAAGCACAGAGAGAGATAAATATGAAGAGAAAGTGCGCAGCATTTTAGAAGAAAACGCCGAGAAGAAGGATAAAAATAAAGCGCAGATAATAGGCGACTTTGTTCCGTGTCCCGCAGATGACAGATATTATCTGCCGGCAGAAAAGGAAAAAGAGATGCTTGCGCTGTTTTCTGAAAAGGGCAGCGGAATAGTTGGTTTTATACTGACGGTGGTTTTCTGTATTCTTGCGGCGGCACTGCTGTTTGTTCTTGTGCCGTGGATGATAAAGCTGCTTGATTCTGCACTTTGATAAGAAAAAAATTGGAGGAGAATGATGAACCGAGAAGAGCAAACAAGATATGGCTCAAGGCGTAGACCGCAGAGGCGCAGAAGTGCTTTTTCAACGATTCTAATAATATTTTTCATAGCTCTTGCTTTTGCGGCAGTTATTATTGGTGCGCTGTTTTTTAGCGGAATAAGACTTATAAAGACAGAGGATATGGATGGCGGCCAGGTCAACTTTTTTGGCAGAACAAAGGAAAATGAACCCTTTGACGGCACGGTATATTATTCAAACGGTCTTACGGCTAAGCTTAACAAGGCTGAAAATACCCTGACCTATTCTGACGGATCTGTTTATACAGGAGAGATAAAGGGTCTGCTTCGTCACGGAAAAGGAGAAATGAAATATGCAAACGGAGATGTTTACAGCGGAAGCTTTGACAGAGACATTATAAACGGAAGCGGAACATTTACCTTTTCAAACGGCGACAGCTATGTGGGAGAGCTTGAAAACGGTCTCAAAAACGGCTACGGCACATATACGTGGGCAGACGGTTCCACCTACAGTGGACTTTTTAGAGACGATCAGAGGAACGGAGCAGGCTTTTCTAAGTGGGCAGATGGCTCCAGCTATGACGGTACCTATGTAAACGGAGTGAAGAGCGGAAGCGGAACATTTACCTTTGCAAACGGTGACATATATACCGGAGAATATGAAAATGACCAGAGAAACGGGGAGGGAACCTATAGCTGGGCAAATGGAGAGAGCTATACCGGAGAATTTAAAGATAACACTCTCAATGGAAACGGAACCTACACATGGGCATCGGGAAGATGCTACACCGGAGAATTCAGAGACGGAAAAATGGTGGGAGTAGAAGAAGATATATCCACACCAAAGTAAAAAAACAAGGCTGATTTTAAAAAGATCAGCCTTGTTCTTTTTTATGTCTGAGGCAAGGGGAGAGATGTACCGTTGAAAAGTCCCTCAAAGCAAGGGGTTTCGGGATATTCAAATCTAACTCCCAAAACGTGAAGATATCGAAGCGAGGCGTAGTTATAAGAGCTGAGCCTTCTGTCAAGAGCATCGTCGGACTGAGCGGAAACAAGGATAGCCTGCCCGTCAAAACCTGTAACAATAAGAGTGTGATAATAATCCCCTGTGTCATTTGCAAGCTGTATAACGTCGCCGGTTATAACATCCCGCCGTCTGACCTCGATCATAAAAGGGCCAACGCCCTCGTTTGTTGTCATAAAATCATAAAAGAACTCTACACCTGTCCAGGCAGGGGCTCTGTCGGTAGAAGAAATGTAATACCAGCCAAAGGTTGGCGTATAGTTCATGGCACAGCTTCCTGCAAGAACGCTTTGAGAAACAAAATTTGTGCAGTTTCCTCCTTGACCTGTAAAATCGGTGAAAAGAGGATTTCGTTCAAGAGCCCATTTTCTTGCATAAGCTACAGCCCTTTCTCTGTCATAAGGTTTAATAATTAGCATCGGCAGCCCTCCTTTTTATTCTATTCTATGCAAACAGAGGAGAAAAAGTGTTTGATTGAGTCAGTTTGCATTTAATTTTCAAAAAAAGCCTTGAATAGGTCAGCTTAAAATGATATAATTAAAAGAATAATGGAAGAAGTTCGGAGTGATCCGATATCAAAAAGAGGTATGTATGATAAAAATTTTTCACATCGCCGATCTGCATCTTGACAGTCCCTTTTCTCTTGGAGAAATAAGACGCAGTGAACAGGGAAGAGGACGTCTTTGCGAGGTTTTTCGCAGAATGATGCGCCATGTTCGCAATGAAAAATACGATATGGTTCTCATAGCAGGAGATCTTTATGAAAACGGGTTTATAACAGAGGAAACGGCGGCGCTCATAAAAAGCGAATTTGAGCTTTTGCCATGCCCCGTTGTTATTTCTCCCGGAAATCACGATCCTTATATAAGGGGAAGTCTTTACAGCAGCTGCGATTTTTCCGGTAACGTTCACATTTTTTCTTCCGAAAACATAGAAAAGATAGATTTTGATAATCTTGGCGTGAGCGTTTACGGCTATGCCTTTACAGATTCTATTTACCGCTCAAATCCTCTTGGCGGGCTTGTAACCGACAGCAGCAGAATAAACCTGCTATGCGCTCATACCGAGCTTAATTCTCCACTTTCTCCTTATGCTCCAATGAGTGAGGGAGATATAGAGCAGGCAGGCTTTACATATGCAGCACTCGGTCATATACACAAAGCTCCACAGCCCCGAAACGAGGAGGGCTTTGCCGTTGCCTACAGCGGCTTTGCAGAGGGAAGAGCATTTGACGAAATAGGAAAAGGCGGTGCACTTTCTGTTTCTATTTTTGAAACGGGGGCAAGACCTGAAATTAAAATTGAAAAGCTCTCGTTTTCGGGATATTCATTTGAGATACTCCGTCAAAATGTGTCATATATGAGGAGTCAGGAAGAGATAGCAGAGGCGGTTCAAAGCAGTATAAGCCAAAGGGGATATGGGGTAAATACGGCGCTCAGAGTTATTCTTGAGGGTCAGATAGATATGGATTTTGCTCCAAACACCGCCCTTGTTGAGCGCAGACTCTCGGCTTTTGTTGACTATGCAGAGGTAAGGGATAACACACTGCCTATAGCAAGCGGAGAGGCTCTGAGGAAAGATTCAACCATAAGAGGAGAGCTTTACAGAACGCTTGAACAGAGGATGCTGAGTGGAAATGAAGATGAAAGAAGACTTGCGGGAAAAGCTCTTCGCATAGGTCTTGCCGCTCTTGAGGGCAGAGATATTTCTTCATTTTTTGAAGGAAGCGTAAAAGATGCAAAAGAGGAAGGAGGGGCGTAATAAATGAAGATAATAAGCATAAACATTATAGAATATGCTTCTATCACAAACAGAGTGATAGATTTCTCCGATTCTTTAAATATCATAGAGGGCGAAAACGAATCGGGCAAGAGTACGCTGCTTTCTTTTATAAAATTTATGCTGTACGGCTTGCCGAGAAGGTCTTCGGGAGAAGTGGTCAGCGAAAAGGAAAAAAGCTTTTCATGGAAAAACGGTGTTGCTGCCGGAACGATGACGATAAAGACTGCAGAGGGAGAATATCGCATAGAGCGCAGTGCAAGAGAAGGAACAAGGGGAGAGAAGCTGGTTATAGTTGATCTTTCGGATGGTTCTTTTGTGCACAAGGGAGAGATACCGGGAGAGCTTTTTTTGGGAGTACCACTTGCTGTTTTTGAAAGCTCTGCCTGTGTAAAGCAGCTCAGCTGTACAAGCCTTGATGGCGGTGAGCTGGGAAACGCACTTGAAAATCTTTTACTTTCCGCCGACGAGACTCTTGACACTGAAAGAGCAATATCAAAAATAGAGGCCTCTCGCCGCAAGCTTCTTCATAAATCAAAAAACGCGGGTTCAATATATGAGCTGACGTTAAAGAGAGATAATTTGCGCACAAGACTTGAAGAGGCAAAGAAAAAGGCTGTTCAGATAATGGATTATGAGGCTTCTTATGAGAGTCTTGGGGCAAAATGCAACGAATACAGGGCAGAGCTTGAAAAAAACAGAGAGCTTTGCCGGGCATATGAAAACAGGCAGCAGCTTATCAGATTTGAAAGCCTTAACAGCGCAAAAGCAAGGATAGAAAGCATTGAAACCGATATTGCGGCACTGAAGGCGGAAAAATGTCATTATGGCTTTGTGCCGGACGGAGAATATCAGAGAGCAGTGGCTCTTGCCGAAAAGGATTATTTAAGTGCTGCAGAGGATTATAAGATAAAAAAAGAAAGCTTTGACCGGGCAGAAAGCAAGCTGATAGCAGAGGATTATAACCCTGAGCATATAGCCAAAATTGAAGAAAGAGGCGGAGCAAAACTTGCTTCTGAGGGATTTGGAAAAATAATAAAAGGAGCAAAAAAGACAAAAACGTTTGGCATAGTATTTCTTGCTTTATCAATTTTATGCTTATTGCCTGCGGCATTTGGCGCAGGTGCGCTGTGGTGTAGTTTTACGCTTTTGCCCCCCAATTTTCCTTCGTTTTTAGAGATACTTGAAAAGCCTACAGTGGCTCTTACATTCTGTTCTTTAACGGTCTTGCTTTTAGCTTTTGCTTTAGTTTTTCTTGATGCTTCGAGAAAAAAGAAGAAAAAAGCAAAACTGATATGTGCAGAATTTGATTTGGATGAAAAAATCACAGAGGACCAGATGCTTTCATATTTTGAAAGGTGTATTTCATCAAGAGATCTGTGTGAAAACAGAAAAGAAGATCATCAGAGAGCATTAAATGAAAAGGGAAATGCACAGCTAAAGCTTAAAAAAGCAGAAGAAGATCTGTTTATCCTTCTTGGAAGGGCGGGAATCGAAGCCGATGAAAACAGTACCTCAACTGAAATTTCGGCTTCTGTTGCTTCACTTCTTGCATCCTCAGAGGAAGTATGCAGGGAGCTTTCTGAGCTTGAGAGAGATCTGGCAAAATATAGGGCGCTCTATGAAGAGAGAAGCCGTGAGATAGAGGGACTTGACGAAAATGAAATAAGATCATCTCTTTCGGGGGAAATTATAGAAAAGCTTGGCAGTGTGAATATAACTATGCTTCGCAGAGAATATGAATTTTTAAAATCAAAAACCGAATCTGCAGAGCAGAAAAAATATTTTTATGACCGTGAGCTGATAGGTCTTAGGGCAACAGCTGAGGATCCCTTTAAGGGAGAAGCTCTTCTCAGAGAGACAGAGGCAAAGCTGGCTGAAGAAAAGGAGCTTCACGATGCTCTTTCTCTGGCTTCGGATGCAATAAGAGAAGCGGCAGAATCAATGAGAAAAAATGTAACTCCCCGTGTCAGAGCCAGAGCCGGAGAAATAATGGGAATACTGACAAAAGGAAAATACAGGGCACTTGGCATAACGCCTGAATTTTCTATAACTGTTGAAACCGAAGGGGTGAGAAGACCCATAGAGGCTCTTAGTGCCGGCACGAGAGATGCGGCATATCTTTCTCTGCGGCTTGCGCTCATTTCGGTTCTTTACCGAAAAGAACAGCCTCCGCTTCTGCTTGATGAGGTGCTCTCTCAGATAGATGACAGCAGAGCGTTATCGGTGCTTTCGATGCTGAGAGAATATTGCGGAGAAGGAACTCAGTGCCTGCTTTTTACCTGCCACACAAGAGAGGCCGCTATGGCGGAAGCAAACGTTGTTAGAATGGGAGATCAAAATGCAAAGGTTTGAAAAGGTGATTGGCGATATTTACCGCCTTGAAGTGCCGTTTGATAATATTTATACGGCAGTTTTTCTCCTGAGGACAAAAGAAGGAGATATTTTGCTTGATTGTGCCACAAATAAACATGATGTGGAAAATATTATTATTCCTGCGTTAAGGGATATAGGGTCTTTGCCGAAATATTTAATATGCACTCATTCTCACGGTGATCATATGGGTGGTCTTCCATTTATGATGTCTTATTTTAAAGATGTTACAGCGATGTTTTGCAGCAGAGACGCTTTTAGAAAACACTCTCAATGGGGCAATAGAATAATAATACCTAATAACGGTGACAAAATATTCAGCTCAATAGAGATAATTTCTCTTCCCGGTCACTCTGAGGATTCTATAGGGCTTTTGGATGTGAACACAAAAACTCTTCTCAGCGGAGACAGTATTCAGCTTGGCGGTGTGGGCAGATACGGAACAGGTGTTGAAAACGGCGAAAAATACAGAAAAACTCTGCAAAAGATCATTTCAATGGATGTTGAAAATCTTGTTGCCTCCCATGAATATTATCCCCTTGGCAGTATAGCATTTGGAAAAGATAATGTTGAGAGATTTGTAAGAGAAAGTGCGTTTTTTGCCGAAAATATCAAAGCATTTGCAAAGCAGAATCCTGCGGTCGATTGCAATGAAATTGCGCTTCTTTATAACAAATGTTTCAGTGATTACCCGCCAATCGGTGTAAAAACAGTAAAGGCTCTTAAAAATTTATTATAAGAGGAGGAAGCAGGCTTGAAAAGAGATTTGAATATGCCAATAAAAGCACTTAAAAATGTTGGGCCTGCAAGAGAAGCGGCTTTAAAAAAAATGGGAGCCGAAAGTGTTTTGAGCCTTCTTCGTCTTTATCCCCGCTCATACGAAAACCGAGGGGATGTTAAGCGGCTTGATCAAACGGAAAACGGGGAAAAAAGCGCGCTTTGTCTCACGGTTGCAACAGCACCGAAAAGGGCTCTTATCAAAAGAGGAATGTCCCTCTTAAAATTCAGAGCATATGACGAAAGTGCCGTTGCAGAGGTAACATATTTTAATCAGGATTACCTTGCAGAAAAATTTGTTCTTGGTGAAAGCTATAGATTTTACGGCAGGATAGAAAGAATAAAAAAAGCCTCAGGCAAGGATTCCTTTTCCCTTTCATCTCCTGCGGCAGAACAGATAAAGGAGAGCGTGAGTGAGCTTAGACCGCTTATTCCCATATATCCGCTTACAAAGGGGCTTTCTCAGAACATAATTGGCAAGCTGGTAGGTGAGGCACTTTCCATTATATCGGCATCAGGTGAAGAGGACCCTCTGCCTTCGGAGATACAGATAAGAAATAAGCTTTGCGGCAGGAGCTTTGCGCTGAGAAATATCCATTCTCCCGAAACCTTCTCAGACCTTGCGGCAGCAAAAAAGAGACTTATATTTGAAGAATTCTTCTATTTTGCTCTTGGAATTGCTGTTCACGGCAAAAAGAGAACGGTAAATAAAAAAGCAAGGGTATGCAACGACAGAGAAATTTCCCCTCTGCTTTCCCTTTTACCATATTCACTGACGGCGGCTCAGCAGTCTGTTATAGAAGAAATAAGTGCCGATATGGCAAAGGAAGCTCCAATGGGGCGTCTCCTGGTTGGAGACGTTGGCTGCGGAAAGACAGTTTGTGCGGCGGCGGCTATGTATATAGCGGTTAAAAACGGTATGCAGGCTGCCCTCATGGCACCAACAGAGATACTTGCCACACAGCATTATAAGGATCTTGAGCCGCTTTTCAGTGAGCTTGGAATAAAGACAAGGTTACTCACGGGTTCTCTTTCCCCTCTAAGAAAGAGAAAAATATATGAATCTCTTGTTTCGAAAGGGGAAGAACGAACAGATGTTGTTATCGGCACCCATGCGCTGATAAGCGAGGGCGTCAGCTTTGATAACCTTGGACTTGTTATTACTGATGAACAGCATCGCTTTGGAGTAAAGCAAAGGGCGGCTCTCGGAGATAAAGGAAGAGGTGTACATATGCTTGTTATGAGTGCAACTCCCATTCCCCGTTCCCTTGCGCTGACCCTTTACGGAGATCTGGAGCTATCTATGATAAAAGAGATGCCTCCGGGCAGGCAAAAGGTAGATACCTTTGCTGTGGACGAAGGCTATAGAGAGCGTATAAACGCATTTATAGAAAAGCTAACGGGCGAGGGCGGTCAGGTCTATGTTGTTTGCCCTGCTGTTGAGGAAAAGAAAGAGGATGATGAGGGAGACATTCGCTTCCTGGATATCCCCTTGAGCGGTGATATCCGGGATAAGACTTTTGAAAAAAAGGAAGCCCCCCCGCTTAAAAGTGCGGTTAAATATTCAGAGGAGCTGAGCCTTCGTTTTCCCAAAAAGACGGTTGCGTTTGTTCACGGAAAGATGAAGGCGGCAGAAAAAGACGATGTCATGAGGCGCTTTGCCATTGGCGAAGTGGATATTCTTGTTTCAACAACCGTAATTGAGGTTGGGGTAAATGTTCCCAATGCCTGCCTTATGATAGTTGAAAACGCTGAAAGATTTGGCCTTTCACAGCTTCACCAGCTCAGAGGAAGAGTTGGCAGAGGAACAAGAAAGAGCTACTGTATCCTTGTATCCGATAGCCGCGGAGAGAAAGCTGCAGAGCGGCTTTCTATAATGAAGAATACCTATGACGGCTTTGTTATTGCAGAAAAGGATCTTGCAATGAGAGGCCCGGGTGATTTTGTTGAAAACGCAGGCGGAATAAGACAGAGCGGAGAGCTGAGCTTTCGACTTGCTGATATGTGTAATGACGGTGAGCTGCTTGAGGGTGCTTTCAGTGCCGCAAGAGAGCTTATAAAAGCATCGCCCGATCTTTCTATGTATCCGGCAATAAAAAACGAGATCGAAACGGTTTTTGATATGGGTAACAAATACTGATATCAAATATTGCGCTTCACAAAAAAAGCTGAGAATTGTTCTCAGCTTTTTTTCTTATTATAACACAGAGAAAAACTTAAGGCAGAGGAACAACAGGCTTTTCCCCTTTGTTGACCGTGTTTTTATAGATTTGATAACGTTAAATGGCCAGGAAGCACCAAAGCTGACTATCATGATTATTTCAAGAATTTCTGACAATTTAATTCTCCTATGATTTTTTTTACAATTATACACAGAATTCACAGAAAAAGCAACATATATGAGATAAAAATAAAAAATCTCTGTACAAAGCAGGATTTTTGTGTTAAAATAATAATAATATTTTTTACTTCTGAAAGGACGACATAAGGTTGAAGCATCTTATAAAACACGCAAAAAAATATAAGAAAGAGGTTGCCTGCGGCCCGCTTTTTAAGCTTTTTGAAGCTTCCTTCGAGCTTGGCGTACCTCTTGTAATGAAGCAGATAATAGACACGGGCATTGCCAATGGCAACAGCGGATATATAATAAAAATGTCCTTTGTGCTTGTTCTTCTTGGTGTTCTTGGTCTTACAAGCACTGTGATAGCACAATATTTTTCTGCAAAGGCTGCTGTCAGAATAACCTCCGGTATGAAAAGAGATCTCCTTTCCCATATCCAGTCGCTTTCCTTCAGCGAGCTTGACAGCGCCGGCACATCCACTCTTATTACAAGAATAACAGGCGATGCAAACCAGGTTCAGAACGGTATAAACCTGACCCTACGACTTTTTATGCGCTCTCCATTTATAGTTCTGGGCGCAATGATAATGGCCTTTACAATCAACACCGAGAGTGCACTGGCCTTTGCAGCGGTTATTCCTGCGCTGAGTGTGGTTGTTTTTGGAATAATGCTTTTTTGCATACCTCTTTATAAAAAGGTTCAGCAAAAGCTTGAGGGTGTTCTCTTGCAGGTGAGAGAAAATCTTACAGGTGTGAGAGTTATCAGGGCTTTCAGACGAGAGGAGAGCGAAAAGGAGAGATTTTCTCTGGGCACAGAGGCACTTTCCTTTGAGCAGGAGAGAGTTGGCAGGATATCTGCGCTTATGAACCCTCTCACATATGTGCTGATAAACTTTGCTATCCTCATTCTTATCTATATAGGGGCAATAAAAGTAGATAGCGGAGTTCTCACTCAGGGAGAGGTAATTGCGCTTTATAACTATATGTCTCAGATACTTATAGAGCTTGTTAAGTTTGCAAATCTTATAATTACCATAACAAAGAGCGTTGCCTCAGAGCACAGAATGGAGAATATATTCTTGCTGCAAAGCTCTATGAAAAACGGAGAAAAGAAGATATCCCATATAGGTGAAATAAGCTTTGAAAACGTTTCTCTCACATATGCGGGAGCATCTGAGCCAACTCTTGAGAATATCAGCTTTGAAGCGAAAAAGGGAGAAACTATCGGGATAATCGGTGGAACAGGCTCCGGTAAAAGCTCACTTGTGAACCTTATTCCAAGATTCTATGATGCAGATGGCGGCATTATTAAAATTGATGGCACTGATATAAAGGAACTGGACACAGAAAATTTGCGAGGAAGAATTGGAATCGTGCCGCAGAAGGCCGTCCTTTTCAGAGGTACTATAAAAGAAAATCTGCTTTGGGGCAATGAAAATGCCACAGAGAAAGAGATAAACGAGGCTCTTGAGGCTTCGCAGTCTTTTGATTTTGTAATGGAAAAGGAAGGCGGGCTTGATGCCCCTGCCGAAAATGGGGGAAGAAACTTTTCGGGAGGACAGCGGCAGAGGCTGACAATAGCAAGAGCGCTTGTTCGTCGCCCTGATGTTCTCATTCTCGACGACAGCTCAAGCGCACTTGATTTTTCAACAGACGCTTCTCTCAGGCGTGCCATAGCGTCCCTTGACTATGACCCAACTGTATTTATTGTTTCTCAGCGAACCTCATCCCTTAGAAATGCAGACAGGATAGTGGTTCTTGACGACGGAAAGCAGGTTGGACTCGGAAAGCATGATGAGCTGATGAAAACTTGCCCTGTTTATGCCGAGATACACGAATCGCAGTTTAAAAAGGAGGGTGAGTGATGATGAGAAAAGGCGATCTGAAGCCACAAGAGAAAAGAGCTGTTCTTCCTCTTGTTATAAAATTTCTAAAGCCCTATGCTTTTCTCACCCTTGTTTCTATAGCACTTTCGGCGCTTAGCGTTGTTTTGACGCTTTATCTGCCGATAGTTATAGGAGAGGCTGTCGACTGTATAATTTCTGCCGGCAGAGTTGATTTTGATGCAATTATTCCCCTGCTTTTCAGAGGTGGAATTTGCGTTGTTTTGGGTGCGGTGCTTACTTGGATAATAAGCACAATAAACAATAAGATAACTTTTGAGGTTATCAGAGATGTAAGGAGAGCGGCTTTTGAAAAGCTGCAAAAGCTCCCTCTTTCATATCTCGACAGCAGGCCCACGGGTGAGATAGTGAGCCGCATAATAAATGATGTTGATATTTTTGCAGACGGACTGCTTATGGGCTTTACACAGTTCTTCACAGGTCTGCTTACTATTCTGGGAACGCTGGTATTTATGTTTGCGCTGAGCCCTATAATTGCGCTGATAGTTGTGGTGCTCACCCCCCTATCTCTTTTTGTTGCAAAATTTGTGGCAGAGCATACAAGGGATATGTTTAAGCTTCAATCAGAAAAACGTGGAGAGCAGACAGCTCTCATAGACGAGGCAATAGGCTCGGCAAAGGTCGTAAAGGCCTTTGGAAGAGAGGATGAGCTGATGCGGAGCTATAATGAGATAGACGACAAGCTTATAGACTGCTCTCTTAAAGCAACATTTTTTTCTTCGCTTGTAAATCCATGCACAAGATTTGTAAACAGCATGGTCTATGCCGCAGTTGGATGCTTTGGCGCACTTTCTGTAATTGGAGTGATACCCGGATTTGGGGGAATGAGTGTTGGAACTCTTTCTGTGTTTTTAAGCTATGCAAATCAGTATACAAAGCCCTTTAATGAAATATCGGGAGTTATCAGTGAGCTTCAGAATTCCCTTGCCTGCGCAGGAAGAATTTTTGAATTTATAGAAGAAGAGGCTCAAACTCAGGACAGCGCGGATGCTGTAGAGATGAGGTCACCCCGAGGGGATGTATCCTTTAGCGGAGTGAGTTTTTCATATTCAGAGAGCCAAAAGCTTATAGAGGATCTTAGCCTTTCTGTTGAGCGCGGACAAAGAGTTGCCATAGTTGGTCCGACAGGCTGCGGAAAAACGACGCTCATCAATCTTCTTATGCGTTTTTATGATGTTAAAAAAGGCTCTATAAAGATAGACGGAGTGGACATAAGAGACGTTACACGGGCTGATCTGCGCTCCTCCTTTGGAATGGTACTTCAGGACACCTGGCTTGCCTGTGGAACGGTTGCGGAAAATATAAAAATGGGAAAGCCTGATGCTTCGGATGAAGAAATGGTAGAGGCGGCAAAGGCTGCCCATGCTCATAGCTTTATACGCAGACTGCCCGATGGATATAGTACTGTTCTCGGAGAGGACGGAGGAGGCCTTTCACAAGGGCAGAAGCAGCTTTTGTGCATTGCGAGAGTTATGCTTTGTCTGCCGCCAATGCTTATTCTTGACGAGGCAACCTCCTCTATTGACACCAGAACCGAAACGAGGATACAAAAGGCATTTTTAAAGATGATGAGGGGCAGGACCAGCTTTATAGTTGCCCATCGTCTTTCAACTATAAGAGAGGCTGATATGATCCTTGTTATGAAGGACGGAAATGTTATTGAAAAGGGAGACCATAGGTCGCTTCTGGCAAAAAACGGCTTTTATGCTCAGCTTTATAACAGCCAGTTTGAAAGTATATAAAAGCAAAAAAATTTAAGGAAATAAAATGAAGAATAAAGAAAAAAAGCCTTTCCCCGAGGAAGGAATGAGTTTTCTTCCCCTTAGCAGGAAGGAAATGGACGAAAGAGGCTGGGATGCACCCGATTTTGTTTATGTGACGGGAGACGCTTATGTAGACCACCCTTCATTTGGCGTTTCGATAATATCGAGAGTTCTTGAGGATGCAGGCTACAGAGTGGCAATTCTTTCTCAGCCCGATTATAAAAGCTGTGAGGGCTTTAAGATATATGGCAGACCCCGCCTTGGCTTTCTTGTAACGGCAGGAAATATAGACTCTATGGTTGCCCACTATACCGCCGCAAAGAAAAAGCGTTCATACGACTATTATTCGGCAGGCGGCAAAATGGGTGCACGACCCGATAGAGCAACTATAGTATATTGCAACAGGATAAGGGAAGCATACGGAGATATACCGATAATCATCGGCGGTCTTGAAGCGTCGCTTCGCCGCTTTGCCCATTACGATTATTGGGATAACAAGGTGCGCAGATCTATTCTCGTAGATTCCCGTGCTGATATTCTCACTTACGGAATGGGAGAAAATATATTGCTTCGCATCTCCGCATTGCTTTCAAAGGGTGTGCCTGTAAAAAAAATAAGAGACGTTAGAGGAACGGTGTATCTTTGCAAAAAGGATGAAAAGATACACTTTCCCGTGGCGGCAACATTTGATTATAATGAACTGAAGGAAGACAAGCAGAAATATGCAAAGGCATTTGGCGTGCAGTATAAAAATCAGGATTCGATAAACGGAAAGGCTATCTGCGAGATATATGACGGCAAGATGCTGGTGCAGAATCCGCCAATGCCGCCCCTTGAACGTGAGGAGCTTGACAGAATCTATGCCCTGCCCTATATGAGGGGATATCATCCTTCATATGAAAAGGACGGCGGAGTTCCGGCAATAGCCGAGGTTAAATTTTCGATAACTCACAACAGAGGCTG
Organism: Eubacteriales bacterium; assembly: GCA_045587665.1. Taxonomy (GTDB): domain Bacteria; phylum Bacillota; class Clostridia; order Oscillospirales; family CAG-272; genus SIG710. The sequence continues at coordinate 55,723 of JAZNCT010000088.1, read as the reverse complement.
CTTTGGTGCCTGTAATTTTTGTGCACTTGCCTTTCATCAGGGCAGAACACTCCGCTCCCGCAGTATCGAGAGCGTTGTGAGAGAAGCCGAGATCATAACGAGACTGCCGGATTTTAAAGGATATATACATGATATTGGCGGTCCAACGGCAAATTTCCGCTATCCTGCTTGCGATAAACAGCTTCAGAGCGGTGTTTGTGCCGAGAGAAAATGCCTGGCACCAACCCCATGCAAAAATCTGAAGGTAGATCACTCCGAGTATATCAGTCTTATCGAGCAGGTTGAGGCTGTGCCCGGAATTAAAAAGGTGTTTATAAGATCGGGTATAAGGTTTGACTATGTTATGGCAGATAAGGACGAGAGCTTTTTCAAAAAACTGGTGCGAGACAACGTCAGCGGTCAGTTGAAGGTTGCCCCGGAGCATTGCTCCTCGGCGGTTCTTCGGCAAATGGGCAAGCCTGATTTTGAGGTATATGAAAGGTTTAAAAAGAGATATTTTGAGCTTACAAAGAGTTTTGGCAAAGAGCAGTATATCGTGCCCTATCTTATGTCAAGTCATCCAGGCTCACGTCTTGAAGATGCTATTTCTCTTGCGCGCTGTTTAAAGAAAGACGGTTATTCTCCCGAACAGGTGCAAGACTACTATCCAACACCGGGAACTGCTTCAACAGTAATGTACTATACCGGCATAAATCCTCTTGACGGCAAAAAGGTTTATGTAACCACCGATTATCACGAAAAACAGCTTCAAAGGGCTCTGCTTCAGTATTCAAGGCCGGAAAATGCGGCTCTTGTTGCAGAGGCACTTAAAAAAGCAGGCCGGGAGGAACTTATTGGCTTTGGACAGGAGTGTTTGATAAAGCCGCCGAAAAAGGATCTGACCCAAAGGAATTATAAGGGAAAGCAAAAAACGGCAAGCCCGGGCGGCACAAAAGGTAAAAAAACAAAACAAAAAAAGAAAAGATAAAAAACGTCCTTTAGCTATGAAGCTAAAGGACGTTTTTTTAATCAAAGATCAGTTTAAGAAAGCGATAGATCATCTTAAAAGCAATGAAAAAAACGAGAATTTTTGCAATAGAAAGGTCAAAGGTCGTGTGGAAAACCGCTTTTTTTTCGTTGCTTTCCGAGGCTTCTCTGCTCTGAAGAATCGAAAATTTACCAGCCAGTCTGGTTCTGATAACGGGTTTTTTGATTTCACGCCAGAGCCGCCTTGAAACGACAAATATTTTTATAATAGGATCCTTTATCATAAGAGCTCCTTTTCTTTTAGTTTTCTGTTAAAACGCCTTCAGAAAGGGTTATATTTCCGTCGCAGTTTATTGCCTTTCCCTCAGCGGTTGTTATCACAGTGCCTCCTGTCAGGCTGACAGAACTGCAGGCTTGTATGGCGTCGTCAGCGGCACTTATCTCAATTTTTCCGCCTTCTATGCTTATATAGCCCTTTGAAGTATCCTCTTCGTTGTCGGATTTAATACCGTCGTCGGAGGCGGTTATTATGACCTCCCCTCCCAGGATGCTTACGCTGTCCCTTCCCTTTATAGCGTTGTTTTTGGCACTTATTTCAATTCTTCCGCTCTCAATATCAATATCGTTTTTAGAAGCTATGCCGTTGTTGTAGTTTGCATTTACTATGAGTGTGCCTTCTCCTTCAATATCAATATCCTCGGAGCTGTATAAGCAGGCATTCGGCTTATCCTCACCTGAGGGGAGATCATATTTGACTCCGTCAGTGAGAGTGTTTACCGTGCCTTTTTCAAGAATGATCTTTACCTTGTCACAGCTTTTCACATATATAGGAGCATTATCAGAGCAGCTGATGTTTATTCCGAAAAGAATAAGCTCCACCTTTTCTGTTTTTGGGGCATTTACTATGATCCTTCCGCCATCAAGATCTCCGGTGAGGGTATATTTTCCGCCGGACTTTATTGTCAGCACGTTTTCATTTATCTCAATAGCGGAGCTGCTTTGGCTTGCGGATATTTTATTACCCGAAAAGGTTATATCAAGCTCTGAAATAAGCGGCAGCTGCGCCTGGTCTCCGATCCCTGAGGTATTTTCGCCATTTGAGTCCTGGCTATCACCCTCAGATGTTTCACATGAAACAAAGGCGCAAAGAGATAAAAGTGCGGCAAGAAGCACACAAAAAATTTTTTTGGTCATTTGCGTTCACTCCTCTTGAAATATTATAAATCAATGCCGAGAATATTATGCACTTTTTCGGCTATCATTTTTGATATATTATCTATGGAGAGAGGCTCGCTGTTCTCATAGCAGCAAATGCGCTGCCAGCCCAGCTTCTCTGAGGAATATATTGCCGCCGCATAGCTGTTTTTAAGATGATCCGGGTCAAGCTCGTGAATATCCTTTTGTCGGCCTGTCTGCTCTGAACGGCGGCTTACCAGTGCCATAGATATTTCGGGAGTCATTTCAAGATATAATACAAGGTCGGGAGAAGGAACACCCAGCTTGTTATATTCATAATCCCAAAGCCAATCAAGAAAGGCATCCCATTCCTCCCTTGGCATTTTTGAAAGCTGATGAACAGCATTTGCCGTTGTAAATCGGTTGGCAATAACTATTGTTTCAGGGTCATTTATATCCTTTTTCCAATCTGTGCGGTAGCTCACATATCTGTCTGCCGCAAAAAATGATGATGCCGCATAGGCATTTGTTTCGGAAGGATCGGATCCAAGCGCACCGCCAAGATAAAGACGAACAAGACTGCTGCTTTCACATTCATACATCGGAAAGGAAAGAAGCCTGACCTTGTAGCCTTTTTTCTCAAGAGCTGACTTTAATATTTCAGATTGTGTTCCCTTCCCTGATCCGTCAAGACCGTCTATAACAATAAACTTTCCCATAAATATTCCTCAAAAAATTATTGAATATCGTTGTTAACGACCATTTCCATATACATCTGTTTTGTTATGAGCACTTCTCGTGGCTTTTGACCCTCCGGGGGGCCTACGTAACCGAGCTGTTCCATTTTGTCGATCAGCTTTGCGGCTCTTCCGTAGCCGAGAGAAAGCCTGCGCTGAATGAGAGAGGTGGATATTTTTCCGCAGTCGATAGCAAGCTCTATGGCAGGACGGAGCATTGGGTCTGAGCCGTCATCACTTCCGATGTCGGCAGAAGATGAGCCCTTCTTCGGAGAATCAAGCTTTGCGGCCGCTTCTTCAATGCCGTCAACGATACTGCTGTCATATTCTGCCTTGCCCGTGTTGGTCTTGATGTATTCGCAAACAGCTTCAACCTCGCTATCGCTTACAAATGCACCCTGAACACGCAGAGGCTTTGAAGCACCAACGGGAGCATAGAGCATATCGCCTCGTCCCATAAGCTTTTCTGCACCTGCAATATCAATAATTGTTCGTGAGTCCACCTGGGAGGCAACTGTGCAAGCGATTCTTGAAGGTACGTTTGCCTTGATAAGACCTGTGATAACATCAACAGAGGGTCTCTGGGTACCGATAATGATGTGCATTCCCGCAGCTCTTGCCTTTTGAGCAAGACGGCATATGGAGTTTTCAACATCATCCGGTGTTGTCATCATAAGGTCTGCAAGCTCGTCGATGATGATAACTATCTGGGGCAGATGCTCACGTTCGGGGTCGTTTGCCGTAACCTCGTTATAGGATTTGAGGTCTCTCACTCCAACCTCTTCGATAAGTGCAAAACGGCGTTCCATTTCTTCAACCATTTTTATAAGAGCTCCGGCTGCCTTCTTAGGCTCGGTAACGATAGGGGCGATAAGATGTGGGATATCCTTGTATATTTTGAATTCAACTGTTTTCGGGTCGATGAGCAAAAGCTTAACATCCTTTGGCAGAGCCTTATAAAGCAGGCTTATGATAAGACAGTTGATACAAACAGATTTACCCATTCCGGTTGCACCTGCGATAAGCAGGTGAGGCATTTTTGAAATGTCAAAAATTATCGGATTTCCCGCAACGTCTGCTCCAAGGCATGCTGTAACCTTGCTCTTGCTCTCGGAAAATTTGGGGCTTTCAAGAATTGTTCTGAGATAAACAGTGCTGGGAGATTTGTTTGGAACCTCTATGCCAACTGCACTTTTACCGGGGATCGGAGCTTCTATTCGGACCCCCCCGGATGCCGCAAGGTTGAGAGCTATATCATCAACAAGGTTTGATATACTGCGCACCCTCGTTCCTGCTTCGGGCTGGAGCTCATAGCGAGTTACAGTTGGTCCTCTTGAATAGCCAACGATCTTTGTTCGCACGTTAAAGCTGAGCAGTGTTTCCTGCAGCTTCTCGGCTGTTGAACGAAGCTCTGCGGTAAAGTTTTCACTTTTCACGCTTTTGTCCTCGGTAAGCAGCGAGATAGGTGGATATATCTCTGCGCGGAGCTGTTCACCGTAAAAGGGCTTTTCGGGCTTTATATCAGTGATAGTTTCGGTTGTTACCGTAAGAAAATCATCATCGGATTCTGCCTTTTTGGGGAGTTCCTCTGTTATAGCGGCAGTTTCCTTTGCCGGTGCTCCTTCAGCATTGCCAAACAGGGCATCAAGACTATCGTCAAGCTCTTTTTCGTCTATCTTTGCAAGAATACCGTTTTCAATACCGGTGTCTGCAGGAGCAGTAGGTTCAACCGAAAGCTCCTTGCTTTCGGGGTTGTCCATAAACTCAAGACCAAGATCCTCGGGTGTAGCCTCTGTTTCTGTGTCGGGGTCTATCTCAACATCAAAGGTACGCTTTCTGCGGCGAGAGTTGGCTGTGGGCTTTACCACTTCTTCTGTCTCAACTTCTTTTGGGGTAAAGCGGGGCTTGTCGATAAAGACGGGATCTTCGCCGTTTCTTGCGGCAAGCTCTTTTTTTTCTGCGCGTAGCTTTGCGCGGTATTTAATGTAGAGGATAATATTGTCCGGGGTCATTCCGAAAAGGAACATAATTGTTATTGCCAAAACCGCGATTATAACGATGAGAGAACCGATAAAGCGGAGACCAAGGAAAAACAGATTTCCGATATATCCGCCAACAATACCTCCGCCGGAAAGAGCACAGCCGTTTTGCCAAAGCCTTATGGGATTCCAAATATAGGTTGGGTCACCCTGAAGCACAAAAACATGGATAAGAGAGGAAACAAGCAAAACACAGGCACATGAAAAGAATATCTTATATCCTGTTTGCCCTGCATCAATGCTCTTTCTCCAGATAAAAGCCAGATATGAGAGAATAATTGGAATGAGAAAGGCGCCAAAGCCGAGAAAACCGAGGAGAATATTTGTGATGAGCTTTCCGATAAAGCCCATTGAATCCGGTTTGCTCATAACGTTAACGAGAAGGAAGCAGAGAGCGAGAAAAAAAGCTACCACTCCCAAAATGTAAGGGATTATCTGATGCAGCAGCTGTTTTGAGCTTGGAGGCGCGGCTTCCTTTTTCTTTTGATTATTTTTATCGTTTACTTTTTTTACCTTTAGCGAAGGCTTTTTAGAAGAGGATCTTTTTGAATCGTTTGATTTCATTATCGGATTATCCTTTCGTATATTTTCACGTTTTTTTCTTTATCGCGCATATTATTGCGGTGATCAAGAAAAAATAGTATAAAAATCTATCTTATATTATAACACCAATTGAAAAAAATTACAATAGTAATATGATCAAAAATTTTAGGTCTTGAAAATGAGAAAAGAAAAGTTAAAAACAAATGAAAGAACGATTCTGTTTTGTTTTGCCGGTTTTTTCGGCGGACTTGCAAATGGTCTGCTTGGAGCAGGAGGCGGTATAATAATGACCTTTGCGCTTGAAAAGCTGCTTTCGGAAGAGGAAATGGCAAGGAGAGATATATTTGCAAATGTTATAGCGGCAACACTGCCCATATCCTTTCTTTCAGCGGCAATATATGCCCTTCGGGGCAATATAGATTTCAGTCGGTTTGGGGTGTATGTGATCCCGGCAGTGCTCGGCGGGCTTTTGGGGGCATTTTTGCTTTCAAAGATCAGTACAGCTTGGCTGAAGGGTATTTTTGCAATTATAGTGGTTTGGTCGGGGATATATATGATACTCAAATAGCGGAGAAAACTATCTATCAAGCCAAACAAAAGCCCACTGCGATTTTTCACTCCGAACGATCGGTTTCGGAGAACGACAGCAGTTGGCGGTTCGCTGTACCCAAATTGCGCCGGTGCTTTATGGCGCAATTTGGGAATGTCGATGCTGTTTACGGAGCGACTTTGAAAATTGCAGAATTGCAATTTTCAGGAGCGAGGGCCTCATAGGAGGGGAGTGCTCAGAGGGGAACTGCGTTCCCCTCTGATGTTTCTTTTGCCTCCTTTGGGAAATGCCAAAGGAGGGGCCCGCGCGGCATGAGCGCAAGAAGATAGAAACATTTCAGCCAAACTTTATCCTATGCGTTTATCTATAGGCTAAAATTCTGTGCAGCAAGAAACTCTATATAAAAAAACTTACTGCAGAAAACCTCTGTCGCTGAAAAATCATATGTGATAACTTTTCTCGGTGATAAACTAACTTCTAACCTTTTCTGCGCTCATGCCGCGCGGGCAGTCTATTTGGTACGCCCCAAATAGACGAAAACGCGCTTAGAGGGAAAGGCGTTTCCCTCTAAGAACACCCTTTCGGCGGACCCACGCTCCCGAAAATCGCAAGTCTGCGATTTTCAAAGTCGCTCCGTGAAACTCACGCCGTTCCTTTTTGCGCCCAAAATCACCGGCGCAAAAAGGGGAAGGCAAGCCGCCTCAATGCTCTCGGTATCGGAAATCGTTTGTTAGGGTTGAGAAAACGCAGTGGGCTTTTGTTTGTTTTCGAAGTTTGTTTATAAAAGAAAAATCCGTCCTTTTGGACGGATTTTAGTTTATTTTAGATCATTTCAATCTTTTCGATCATAACGGGGGTTACAGGGCAATCGCTGAAGTTTGTTGGAACAGAAGCAATTTTGTCAACAACCTCAATGCCTTTTGTAACTTTACCAAATGCGGCATACTGACCGTCAAGATGAGGAGCATCCTTGTGCATTATAAAGAACTGAGAGGAAGCAGAGTTTGGTATCATTGTTCTTGCCATGCTGATAACACCGCGAGTATGCTTTATATCATTCTGGGTGAAGCCGTTTGAAGCAAATTCGCCCTTTATCGTAGCAGCATTTGTATCGTTCATAAGGTAGTCATAGCCGCCGCCCTGAATCATAAAGCCCTCGATAACACGGTGGAAAATGAGATTTTCATAGAAATTTGATTTAACAAGGCGAACAAAGTTTTCAACAGTTATGGGAGCTTTATCGGGATAAAGCTCAAGCTCGATCTCACCGTAATTTTGAACGGTGATTTTAACATTTATGTTTTCCATAATAAAATTCTCCTTTAATTTATAATTTTGATTTTTTATTTCTGAGATCTTCTATTTTATCCGCATATGCCAAGCAGAAAAGCTCATTGATCCTTTCGTTTTTTCCTTCAAGATGAAGATAACCGAAAAGAGCCTCAAAGCCTGTTGCGTGCCTATACTGGGAAACAGTACAGTTTTTTGGGGTGTTTGTGTGGCCGATATTTCTTCCTCTTCGGTATGCAGCGTTTTCTTCTTCTGTGAGAACATCCAAAATTCTATGTAGAGCTTCGGCCTGCTCCGGAGCTCTTACAAAATTAAGTGCTTCGGAATTCAGATGACGTGAGCTTGAAAGCCCTTCTTTTACAAGCAGAGAGCGGACGCATATTTCCACAACGCAGTCACCAAGATAAGCAAGAGCAGCCGTGGTGACGTTTTTAGAGTCAATATTTTCCGGCATTTATACCCTCCGTTTTTAGATATTATTCTCTTGATACCAAATGAAGATATTCTTCATATGAAACGAGAAGCTTAAGAGCCGCAAGAAGAGCATTTGCAGTCATACCGCAAGGGAGATCCAGCTTTTTTGCAAGTGCATCTCTTTTTGCGGAGCTGTCTTCTCTGCCCGAAAGACCGTCTCTGTAAAAATCCGCTTTTGAGAGAGGATTTTCAAGAGATCTCGTATAAGCATCGGAGCAGTTTTCCTGGCTTGCGCTTTCGGCGGCATAAGGAAGAAAAATTGATGTGAGAAGTTCTCTTTCCATTCCTTCAACTCCAAGAGTGCCTGCCTTTGAAGGCTCTTTTTTTCTCTTTTCCTTGCCCTTTATCTGGGGTATATAAAGCTGGATGAGCTTCTCTTTTGGGAGAGAGGATGTTATATGAGAACGAATGAGAGCTCCCGCACCGTCGCTGTCGGTGAGGACAATGATAGGAGTTTTTTCGGAGAGAGCCCTCATCAGCTTGATCAGCTCATTTTTTGAAAAAACACCAAATCCCTCTGTGGTATATATTTTTGCATTTATAACGCTCAAAAGGCGGAGACGGTCATATTTACCTTCAACTATAATGGGATAAGGAATATTCAGCTTTTCTGTGTCAGCCATATCAAGCACCGTTTTTTAAACCTCGGCAGGGATATAGACCTGTTCGGCACTGTTGACAGCTTCTTCAACAAGAGCATCGAAATCAAGCTTATTTTCCTGCTCCAGAACCTTAGAGAGCTCCGGCTTTGTTTTTGGATGACGGGGAGTGAACACCGTGCAGCAGTCTTCATAAGGCAGAATAGAGGTTTCAAAAGTGTCTATTTTGCGAGCTATCTGAACGATCTCCTCTTTATCCATACCGATACACGGGCGGAAAACCGGCATATTGACCGAAGCGTTTGTAACCGCGATAGCCTGCATTGTCTGTGAAGCCACCTGACCGACGCTTTCACCTGTTATAAGAGCAAGGCAATCGTTTTTAAGAGCAATTTTTTCGGCGATAGCCATCATATATCTGCGCAGAAGGAGGGTGAAATATTCTTCGTCACAGTTTTTTGCAAGCTCCTCCTGAACCTTTGTAAGTGAGACCACATGAACAAGCATACTTCCCGAATATCTTGTGACCAACTTTGCAAGAGAAAGCACCTTTTCTTTAGCTCTTTCACTTGTGTAGGGGAAGCTTTCAAAATGAACGGCATCAATTTTAACGCCTCTTTTTGCCATCATATATCCTGCAACGGGAGAATCTATTCCCCCCGAAAGGAGAAGCAGACCCTTTCCGTTTGTTCCAACAGGCATACCACCTGCCCCCTTAAAGGAGCCGGCACTGATGTATGCTGCGTTTTCTCTAACCTCAACGCGAACAACAATATCAGGATTTTTTACGTTTACTCTCAGATAATTTAAGGCAGAGAGAACTGCACCGCCACATTCTGCGGCAATGGCAGGAGACTGAAGCGGAAAGCGTTTATCAGCTCTCTTCGCCTCAACCTTAAAGGTCTTTTTATCTCTCATGAAGCGAGGAATATATTCTTTTATTGCCTCTTTTATCTTATCAATATCCTTTTCGCACACAGCGGCACGCTCGATAGTAACTATACCGAAAACACGGCTAAGCGCATCAAAAACAGCGTCAAGATCAACATGCTCGCTTTGCGGTTCAACATAAACTGTGCTCTGGGAATGGGTTATGCTGAATTTACCGTATGAACGCAGGCGAAATTTAAGTTCTTTAATTAGAGCATTTTCAAAAAAGCTGTGGTTTGCACCCTTCAGCACGATCTCGCCGCATTTGCAAAGAAAAAGTTCTTTCATTTTTTAATCCTTTTCAAATCAAAGTTCTTCGGAGCCTTGTTCCGGTTCCTCATCGGGAGAAATAAGGGCAAAGGCATCATCATATTTTTCTTCATCAACATAGATATCACAGCCCATTATGGAGTTTGCTCCCATGATAATGCGAACCGCCTCTCCGGATCCTCTTTCTCTTATAAGATATGGGATCTGCTCGCTGCGGAGAATACTTTCTATAACTGCTTTTTCCTCGGGAGAATTAACGGTGCAAAGAAGTTTTACTTTGTCTGTTCCCGGAGGCATAGGCTTATCAGAGCCGAAAAGCTTATCAAAAAACATATATCATTCCTCGTTTTTATAATAATTTGGGAAGAGCCTGTTCCAAACAGCGGCGCAGGCATATGTATCTGCAAGTGAGCTGTGAGGAACTCCCTGCCATTCGATAGAAAAACATTCCATTGCGTCAATAAGGCTGGCGTGAAGAACATCCGGGCGGTTTTCGTGAGCATAGCGAACAAATTCGTTTGCACAGCAGCGCACCTTTTCGTGCAGTGCCTCCTGTTCTTCCTCGGTCTCATAGATATATTTTATATGGCTGTAGTCGGTGGAAACACCGTATGCGATAAGGCGGTCACAGTCCTCAAATATTTCTTTGATCTTTGGTATGAGATCCGCCAGAAGAGGGGCATCCTCAACCATTTCGGGGGTTATACCGTGAATTTTCTCGGTTTTCTTCCATTTTTTTGTGTGGTCCGGCTTAACGAGTGTGTCCATTATGAGGTCACCTGCGCCGTTCACAATGCTTATGGAAATTATTTCGTCTCGGGCGTAAAAGCCTGTCAGCTCAAGGTCGAAAAAGAGAACCTTTTTTGGGTCCATACCGTAAAAAGCGTTGCGGTAAATTTCGCCCTCGGCACGGCGGATAGCCATTTCTTCCTCATAACATTCTTGGCAAAGCTTATGCTTGAATCTTACATTTTTACCGCATTTTGTGCACAGCATCGGCAAGCGAAGTGCGGTCTTTTTATCATAGAACCAAACGGTTTCTCCGCTTGCTTTAACAGTATACGCAACCGGTTCTTCTATTGGGCGATAGAACATTTGAGAAAGGCGTTCTTTTGAATAAAAGCCGTTTTCGGCAGCTCTTCTTGTGCTCATTTTTTCGATAACATTTCCGCTGGGAAGTGTCATATTTTCACCGTGATTATGACCGTACCAAGCCTCAGCCGGGGCTTCTTTTACAAAAAGCGGATCAAAATAAAACACAACATCTTCGCTATCGGGCGAATATGAAAATGCCACAGGATCTCCCCCCGGGAGCAGGTGGAGCTGGGAAAGTGTTGTTCTGGTCAGATATTTGCGGAAATCAGGGTCGCTTTTTTTAAGGAGCGGAATAGTAGCGCCCGATCTCAGCTTCAGTGTTTCTTCCAAAATATATCCTCCTCCGTTTAAAACGGGTAAATTTATGAAAAAAATGCGAAAAACAAGTAAAAAAAACTATCTGCGCACAGATACCTAAATTATAACATAATGTTAAGAAAAGTTCAATAGAATTTTATAATTTTTTTATGAATAAAGAGAAGAAAACGGCAAAATAATAAATAAAAACAAAATAAAAGGAGAATTGAAATGAATACACTTACTTCAAAAGAGAACGCACTTCTGAACGATCTTAAGGGGCAGGAGCAGCTCTGCATCGACAAATATACAAAATATGCTGCAGAGGCAAAGAGCTCCGAGCTTTCAAAGCTTTTTTCTAATATGGCAGAAACCGAAAGAGAGCATCTCAAAACTATAAATGAGATGCTTTCCGGTGGAACACCGATCATGCCTCAAAGCATAGGAAATTCAAATAATGATAACACGGCGGCATATTCCTATGCAAGCGAGGAGGACAGGAAAAACGATGCTTTTCTTTGCACTGATATGCTGACAACAGAAAAGCACGCATCAAGTCTTTATGATGTGAGCGTTTTTGAATTTTCTTCTCCCGAAAACAGACGCACGCTGAATCACATTCAGGCAGAGGAGCAGCAGCACGGCGAACAGCTATACAGCTATATGAAGAATAACAATATGTATAATTAAGAAAAGCCTTCTTCACAAGCGTGAAGAAGGCTTTTCTTATTTGTTTGGATCAAGATATTTCCAGTAGCTTGCCAGATAATTTATGCCAGACCAGAGGGTGAAGACCGTCATTGCAAGCATTGAGGCATATGTGAGGATATGATAGTTTGCAAAGCCGGGATATGCTATTATTTCTATAATCTCAAACAGAACCGGCTCAAGAAGAGCGCACAGGATATAAACTATCTGTGTAACTGTTTTGATCTTTCCAAGCATATTTGCCGCAACCACAAGTCCTGCCGCATTTGATGCAACCAGTCTTATTGAGGTGACCGCAAGCTCACGCATGATAACGATGAGTGTTGTGATAAGACAAAAGAGACGAAGTGCTCCTTCAAATTTGTAGATCAGGACCGTGAGGGTTGAGATGACCATAAATTTGTCGGCAAGAGGGTCAAGAAATTTTCCAAAATCGGTTATGAGATTATATTTTCTTGCTATCTTTCCGTCAAGCATATCGGTAAGTGCTGTTGCTCCAAAAATAGCCGCCGCCAAAAGATTTGAAGCAATAGTGGGCATCGGAATAAGCATAACGGCAACTATCACCGGCACAAGCAAAAGACGAAGAACTGTGAGTTTATTTGGAAGATTCATTTTTTACCTCCGAATCATTCAATAACATGGCCGATAAGATCATAATCCTCGGCCTGATCAATTTTTACATTTACAAAAACCCCGGGCTTTATCTTCTTTTTTGATGTAAAGAATATTTTGCCGTCAATTTCGGGGGCGTCCATATATGAGCGACCGTAATATGCTTCAGAAACCACGTCATAGTCTTCGCAAAGGACTTTTATGGTTTTGTGGATAAGCTTTTCGTTGCGCTCCGAGTCTATCACCATTTGCTGACCCATAAGAATATCGCATCTGTTTTGCTTTATCTGCTCATCTATCTGGTCATCAAAATCATATGCGGGAGTTCCTTCCTCACGGGAATAGGTGAAGGCACCCATGCGGTCGAATTTTGTTTCTCTCACAAAATGGCAAAGCAGGTCAAAATCCTCTTCTGTTTCACCGGGGAAGCCGACGATAAAGGTCGTTCTTATAACAATATCCGGAATTTCTTTTCTTAGCTTGCTTATAACGCTTTTTATCATTTGGCTGTCGCCGTGGCGGTTCATGCTCTTCAGCATTTTGTCCGAAATATGCTGGAGAGGCATATCTATGTATTTAACGATTCTGTCGTTATCTCTGATCTCTGCGATAAGCTCATCGGTTATCTTATCGGGATAGCAGTAGAGCAGGCGTATCCAGGGGATGTTTGTTTCTTCTGCTATTCTGTGAAGAAGCTCAGCAAGCTTATATTCGCCGCAGAGATCTGCACCGTATCTTGTAACGTCCTGTGCAACCACCGTAAGTTCTTTAACTCCAAGGCCTTCAAGCTGTTTTGCCTCGGCAAGGATATCCTCTATAGGTCTTGAGCGGAACCTGCCGCGTATTGAGGGAATGGCGCAGTAGGTACAGCGGTTGTCACAGCCCTCGGCAATTTTTATATATGCGGTGTAATCAGGGGTTGTGAGTATTCGATCGCCGCCCAGCTTAACGCAGTCGTTTGGCTCGTATGAAGAATATTTTATACCTTTTTCAACGCTCTTTACAGCTTCCACAATGTTGTGTATGCTTCCAACACCAAGAATTGCATCAACCTCAGGCAGCTCCTCAAAAATGCTGTCCCTGTATCTTTCGGAGAGACAGCCTGTAACGATTATGCCCCTAAGAGAGCGGTTTTCCTTTAGCCAACCGATGTCGATTATATTGTCGATAGCTTCTTTTTTTGCACTTTCAATAAAAGCGCAGGTGTTAATAATTATAATATCAGCTTCGGTCTCCTCAGCTGTTATCTCATAGCCGGCCTCCATTATCTCATGGAGCATGACCTCGGTGTCAAGCTGATTTTTTGGGCAACCGAGAGAAACAAATCCTATTTTCATATAAATAACCTCTCAAAATTCAGGTGTTTAAAGCTTTTTGCGAAAGAATAAAGGAGATGAAACGTGCTCCTATATAAACGCCAAAGCCAAGGCAAAGAAAATGACAAACGAAATATTCGTTTTTGGTAAATATTCCTGAGAAAAACGCAGCTATTCCGGGAACAGAGCATACCAAGCAGAAATAAAATGAAGTTAGTGCGGCTGCTGCATAGCCTCCGGGGGCCGCATTTCCCAGAGAAAATCTTAGCTCAAAGAGCATATAGATCATTACAGACATAAAGGTGATCTGGAGAAGGAGCTTGTTTGGGCTGTTCATTGTTGTGAAAAAATCAAAATAAGTTTTTGCCAGCACCATAAGAACAAAAAGTATAACTCCATAACCGAAAAATGTATGATTTTCTCCCTTTTCGGTTTTCCTGAGAAAGACCAAAAGAAAATATATCACCGAGGCGATACCAAGAAAAAGTGCAACCTTTTCAACGATCTCACCAACTCCGGTGGTATTTGAAGTGTAAATTTTTCTGTCCCCCAGGATTCCGAGAGAGATATAGCCGAGATAAGCACAGACAGTAACTATCGAAAAAACACTTCCGGCACAAACATAGGCCGAACCTGTTTTCGGTTTTTGATATTGAAACTCACTTTTTTTAGGTAAGAACAGCATTGTCAGCATTGCCGCAAATGGGACTGCCGCTGAAATCAAATGAAAACTCAAAGGAAGAACAGCGCCCGTTTTATAATAACCGATCAGGCTGTCATAAGAAACAGAGAGAGCGGCAATGCGAATGACTGCGGCAAGAGCAGAAATAACTGCAAACAAAATAGAAATAATGTATAAATTTTTAAAAGATCTTTTCATAAAGCTACTCCAAAAAGGATTTTGACGAAAAAACAACTGTCAAAGTATTATACAACATAATTATGAATATAGTATTAAATTTTATAATCCCCTATGTATTTTTGCTTTTTAAAATAAAAAACAACAAAATTCGATTTAAAAGAGCGGAAGACTATTGAAAAGAAGAGAAATATATGTTATAATCTAAAAAAGCATTATTTGTCTGAAAAATAGGGAAAAATAAAACTTTTCCAACTTAAAACAGCAATTTTTTTCTTTTTTGAGAGGAGTGGAAATGATGAAAAAAATAAAAATCAGCGGTATCCTGCTAATTACGTTTTTTATATTGTCTGCGCTGATGTCATCCTGCTCACAAAGGGAAGAAAAAGAGGGAAGCAGAATTCTATCTGCTTCCTATAACACCGAGAGCCGTCTTATCGAGATCAGCTCTGTTCTTTCATCTGCTGATATAAGAGAATTCAGGGGAGAGACTATATATCTTATCGAAATTCCTGCAAACAGCTCTGCTGCCGATATAAAGACACTTATACCTGTTTCTCAGGCAAAGGCAGGAGCTGAGATGACCTTCAGTATTCCCCTTATTGACGGGGCAAGGACCCGCCTCTATTCAAGCTTTGTTCTTGCCGCTTTTGATAATGCAAACGGATACATTGCTCTGAGTGATGCGGCCTATATAGATAACGTGGATGCGCTTGCGAAAAACAAGTCAAATTACCCTTCATATTCTTCAATTAAAGGACTAAGCATAGCATCTTCTTCGGATGCCCTTTCTCTTGGAGTAAAGCATACCGTTTTGCGTTTGCCTATTGAGGACTATATTATTTACGAGGGCACAAAGGGGGCACAGACATATATTTTTGACGGGAATTCTCATTACTATGACGGCGCAAAGATAGCAGAGCTTGACTATAAGGTTAAAAACCTGAGCGGTTCGGGAATTGAAATATATTTTGAAATTACCCTTGATACGCATCCGAGTCTTCTTTCTTCCCAAATGTTGCCTTTGGCCTCTATGCAAGGGACATATGAAGAGGAGAACGAGGCAGAAGGCTATGCCATTTCTGCTTCAAACGGAGACAGCTACAGACAGCTGGCTGCTTTTTTTGAATTTCTTGCCGAACGCTATACAAGAGAGGACGGTAAATACGGCTTTGCGGCGGCATACATAATAGGCAGGGGGGTAAACTCGCCCTCAAGTGCATGGAAGGATGATGCCAGGACACTTTCCGAAAGCGTCGAGCGTTATTCAAAGCTTCTAAGCATAGCCTCAACGGCACTAAGGTCAAAGTATGCAAACGGAAAGATATTTGTTTCGATAGATAATAAATGGAATATCGAGAGAGAAGAGGAAAAGGATGAAGATGAATTAAATCCTGCGGCACCAATTCCTCTGAGAACAGAATTTGGGGGTGCGGAATTTCTTGATGCGCTGAAAAAACAAACAGAGAATGCCCCGGGTCTCTATTATGGGGTTGCGCTTATTCCAAACTGCTCAGAGAACAGCTCTGAGATCTGGCGTGACAAGGGGGCAAAGGAAAGCGGAGAAAGCGAATTTCTCACAATTAAAAATCTTGGAGAGGCGCGAAGTCTGATTGGCGAAGAGAAGGAACTGATAATATATAATTTCGGAATAAGTGCCGAAAACGAGATATCTATGGCGGCTTCCTATGCCTATGCTTTCCTTAAAGCAGTAGAAAGCAATGCTTCGGCATTTATTTACAACGGTCAATTTGATTTTGCCACAGGAAACGGAAAAACAGGTCTTTTCACTTCTCCGCAAGGAGAAAATGAACCCGAAAAAAGAAAGATCTACGACGTTTTTCAAAAAATTGATGTTATAGATGAGCCACAGCCCAAATATGTAGAGACAAAGATAGGAAAAGAATGGAATTTGCTGTGGGATAAATACGGTGAAGATATAAGAAGTTTGGATATGACCTCTTCTTGGGGCTCCGGCGAAAAAAGACCGGATGAAAGTTCTTTTAGTGAACAGATCATTTTCAACTTCAGTGAGGGAAAAAGCTTCGATTTCTTCCCCTCAGACAGTACCTCATATATTGAGATAGGCGAATATCTGGGCGACAGAGTTCTTAAAAGCGGTATGCTGCCAAAATATAAGGGTGAAAATATGGGTGTGAGAAGCGCCCCCATACCTTTTGATATTATTGGCTCTGCAGAGAAGATATCTACATATATAAGTGCTGACAGCGGTGAAGGAAACACAGCAACCCTTACCCTTGCTCTTACCCAAAGCGGCGCAGAAAAAAGCGTTTTTCATGCTTCAAAGGTAAATATTCAGTCCTCAAACAGGCAAAAGGTGACATTTGATATAAGCGAAGCGAGGCTGAGGAAGGAGCTCGGGGATGTTACTATGTATATTTGGGTGGAATCCCGTATAGGACGCTCTCCATATTATGAGGGGGCAGAGGCACAGGATCTTCTTCTATATATAGAAAATATTTCGGCAACAATAAAACAAGAGGGCAAGGGCGCGGTCTTTATAATAATTGCGGTTATCCTTGCACTTGTCGTCCTATTTGTTTTTGGTTTTCTCTTTATTTTGAGCAAAAGGAGACTGCCGGAGAGACCCATGCCGCCCCAGAGAGGCAATATGAGAAACAGAGAACCCCAAATCAGGCAGGGGAGACCCGGGCTACAGGGGCAAAGACCGCCGATAAACAGAGGTGTTGGTTCTTCGGGAGGCGGACGCCCACTTTATCCTCCCTCTCAAAGACCTCTTGCCGGAAACGGTGGGGATTTAAGAAGAGCGAGAGAGAACGGAGAGCGGCAGAGAAATATTCAACCGCAGAGAAAAGTAGGTCATCAAAACAATGCACCATATAAGAACAGGAGATCCTAATGGAAGCTAATTATGAAATAAAAAAAGAAGAATTCTATTTCAGAACCGAGGGGGAAAACAGCAGGATAAAGCTTGAATGTTCGCCTCATATGCACTATCAGATAGAGGTGTGTCTCCTTCTTGAGGGAGAAACTCTGGCTTATATAGATTCGGTGGAATACAGGATGAAGGCGGGCGACCTTTGCATTGTGTTTCCAAATCAGGTACATCAGTTTAAAACTCTCAAAAAGGAAAAATATTTTCTTGTGATATTCAATCCCGATATGCTGCCGGAGCTCTCGGAAGAATTTGGAGGAAGATGTCCGGAATCTTCCCTTATAAGATCGGAGAACCTGCCAAAAGGCGCAAAAGAGCTGATGAGAAAAATGGGAGAGATAGGTGCAGAGAAAAACGAATATAAAAATATAATTCTAAAAGGCGTGCTTTTGACTTTTTTGGGCGATCTTATGGGGCATCTGAGCCTTACCGATGTTAAATCGGTAAGCTCCCATGCACTGAAAACTGTTGTAAACTATTGCTCAAGAAATTTTTCACGGGATCTTTCTCTCGGTATCCTCGAAGAGGAGCTTCACATAAGCAAATATTATATTTCGCATCTTTTCAGTATGAAGCTGAAGGTAAGATTTAATGACTACATCAATTCTCTTAGAATAAGTGATGCCTGTAGGCAATTAAGGCAGACGGATAAAACTATAACAGAGATATCCGAATGTGTGGGATTTAACACACTGCGAACCTTTAACCGTGCTTTTGTGAGGCAGACAGGAATGTCGCCAAGTGAATACAGGCGCCGTTCGCCTCAGATAATCCGCTCGGTTTCGATGATAGGATAGGAGAAAAGATATGATAATAAGAAAAGCAGAAAAAAAGGATCTTTTCAGAATAATGGAGATAGTGGAAGAGGCGAGAAAATATTTTGCAGGTGCGGGAATACCTCAGTGGCAGGACGGTTATCCTTCCCATAGCGAATTTGAAGCGGATATCGCCGGTGACCGACTTTATGTTGCTGAGGAAAACGGCTCTGTCCTTGGTGTTTACTGCTATGATACCCGTGGAGATTCCAACTATGATGAAATATTTGAGGGAAGCTTCAGCTCATCGGCGCCTTATGCTGCAATACACCGAGTTGCAGTTGCCCCACAGGCAAAGGGCAAGGGGATTGCAGGAAAAATGACAGAACACGCATTTGCGCTTGCCGCCGGTCAGGGCTTTGGATATGTGAGGGGAGATACTCACCGCTTAAATCTTTCTATGCAGAGAATGTTTGAAAAAAACGGTTTCAGAAAATGCGGGATCATATATCTGGGCGGCATAAAGGATATGAAAAACGAACGATTTGCGTTTGAAAAAAAGCTTTTTTAAGGAAAGTGGACTATGAAAAATGCATATGTTGAAATAACCAATATCTGCAATCTTGACTGTGAATTCTGCCCGGGGCACAAACGGGCATATCGCCATATGGATCCTGAAGAATTTGATATTATAGCAAAAAAGCTGAGCGGAAAGGTTGAAAATCTATTTCTTCATATTATGGGTGAACCTCTTCTTCACCCAAAGCTAAAGAGAATTTTTGAAACTGCCGATGAAATGAATTTCAACGTAAAACTAACTACAAACGGCACTGTTATTATGGATAATCTGGATATTCTCTGCAGCAGTAAAAATCTGAAAACCGTTTGTATTTCCCTTCATTCTTTTGAGGGAAATTCTATGGGGAATATGGTGATGCTGAAGCTGAAAAAATATCTCGAAGGATGTATAACTGCCGCCGAAAAGCTTGCAAAAAGCGGAAAATTTGTTGTGTTCAGACTTTGGAATCTTGACGGCGACAGCAAGGAAAAGGCACAAAATTCGCTGAATGGAGCTATTTTAAAGGAGCTTGAAAAAGCTTTTCCGCCTTCAAGAGAGGAATGGGTCAAAAACCACAGAGGAGTTCGCATTGCAACACACATCTTTATTGAATGGGGCGAACGCTTTGATTGGCCTGATATAACCGAAGCTCCAATTGAGGTCGAACCCTTCGCTTCGGAATACGGCAGTGATAAATGCCAGGCACTTCTCACTCAGATAGGTATTCTCTGCGACGGGACGGTCGTTCCCTGCTGCCTTGACAGAAACGGAGATATTCCGCTGGGGAATATATTTGAAAGCTCACTTGGTGAAATACTCTCCGGTCAAAGAGCTAAAAAAATGAAAGAGGCTATGGAGCATCACCGATTTATAGAGCCTCTTTGCCACACTTGTGGATTCAGACGCTGAGCAAATTTTCTTGACAACATTACATGAGCGTATTATAATATAGAATACCTGCGTTTGGCAGAAAACTGCCATAAACATTATAAAGAATGGAGAAATCTATGCCAGAGCTTCTTTCCCCTGCCGGGAATTTTGAAAAAATGAAAGCCGCTTTGCTTTACGGGGCAGATGCGGTATATCTTGCCGGAAATCTTTTTGGAATGAGAAGCGCCGCCGATAATTTTTCGGAGGAAGAGCTGAAAAGAGCTGCCGAATATGTTCACGCAAGAGGAAAAAGAATATATCTCACTGTAAATACTATGCCAAGAGGCTATGAATATCCTGCCCTTGAAAGATATTTGAGAACGGTTGCCGACTACGGGATTGACGCTATGATTATAGCAGATCTTGGAGTTCTTGACACGGTTAAAAAGATCATACCCGATATGGAGATACACATTTCAACTCAGGCCAGCGCTGTCAGCGCCGCTGTTTGCCGTGCCTACTATAATTTGGGGGCAAAGAGAGTGGTGCTCGCAAGAGAGCTTTCGCTTGCTGAGATAGCGGAAATAAAGGCGGATATACCGAAGGAGCTTGAGCTTGAAGCCTTTATACACGGTTCTATGTGCGTTTCATACAGCGGTCGTTGCACCCTTTCAAATTATCTTACCGGCAGAGATGCAAACCGCGGCTCCTGCACTCAGCCCTGCCGCTGGAACTTTGCCTTGGTTGAGGAAAAAAGACCCGACGTTCCGCTGCCTATCGAGCAGACCGAAAACGGCACATTTATCCTTGGCTCAAAGGATATGTGTATGATAGAGCATATCCCGGCTCTTATGCAAAGTGGGATCGACAGCTTTAAGATAGAGGGCAGAATGAAGAGCGCATATTACACCGCAGTGGTTACAAATGCCTACAGAATGGCAATGGATTCTTATGAAGCCGACCCCGAAAATTATAGATTTGATGAGGCTCTTTTAAAGGAGCTTGGATGCGTTAGCCACAGAGAATACTGCACAGGCTATTATTTTGATCATCCCCTTGAAAATGCAAATCTTGGAACACAAAACGGATATATAAGAGACAAGGCATATTTTGCTACGGCCCTTGGAAACATAAAGCTTCCCAACAGCACGGAGGCTGAAAACGAGGGCGGCAGGCTCTATCCCTTTATTCAGCGAAACAAGGTGTCTGTGGGAGATGACTGCGAGCTGATTTCCCCTCACAAGGTGGGAGCACCATTTAAGATGACCGAGATATATTCGGAAAAGGGCGAAAGGTTGGAATCTGCTCCACATCCCTCTATGATATTTTTTGCCAGAGTCCCCTTTGAAGTTAAAGAGGGCGACATAATGCGTGCAGGCGAATGACGAAAGGAATACTATGAGCATATTTATTGAACTACTTAAAACGGTCCTTTACGGAATAGTTGAGGGAATAACCGAGTGGCTTCCCATAAGCTCAACCGGGCATCTGATTTTACTTAGAGAGCTTTTGCCCCTTGCGGTTTCTGAAGAGTTTTTTGAAATGTTTGAGGTGGTTATACAGCTTGGTGCATCTCTTGCTGTTCTTGGTCTGTTTATAAAAACTCTCCTTCCAAAATTCAAGAATTGCGGAAGCGGCGGATTCTTTAACTGCAGTGAAAACAAAAGGACATTTTCTCTTTGGGGCAAGGTGATATTTGCTGTTATTCCTTCTGCTGTGATAGGTCTTGCCCTTGACGATTGGTTTGACGAGCATTTTTATAATGCTCAGACCGTGGCGTTTACTCTTGCTCTTTACGGCATATTTTATATAATTGTTGAATATGTAAGGCGCGGCAAAAAACAAGGGATAAGCGAGGTTCATGATATCTCATACGGAAAGGCATTTCTTATGGGATGCTTTCAGGTGCTTGCGCTGATTCCCGGCACTTCAAGAAGCGGTTCAACTATTCTTGGCGGACTTTTACTTGGGCTTTCCAGAAGTGCGGCGGCAGAAATGTCCTTTTTCCTTGCTCTCCCCACAATGCTTGGGGCTTCTGCACTGAAGGCACTGAAATTTACTCTCGGCGGAACCGAGATAAGCATTACCGAAATTGCTATTCTTATTGTTGGCTGTATAGTTTCATATGTTGTTTCTGTGATAGCTATAAAGTTTCTTATGGGCTTTGTTAAAAAGCACACCTTTATACCCTTTGGAATATACCGCATAATTCTTGCCGTGCTTGTATTTTTATATTTCTTTTTGTTTAAAGGGTAAAGCCGAAAGGAGAATTGTTTTATGCTGACATCGGTTTGGAGCGCCGGCAACAGCGGCGTTGATGGATATATAGTTACGGTTGAATGTAACTCTGATGTAAAGCTGGGTAGATTTGAGATAGTCGGTCTGCCAGACCTTGCCGTTAAGGAGGCTAAGGAAAGGGTAAGGACTGCCTGTATAAACAGCGGATTCAGATTTCCTGAAAGTGAGATAACGGTCAATCTTGCGCCTGCAGACAGGAGAAAGGAGGGCTCAGGCTTTGACCTTTCGATCTTACTTGGAATAATCGGCGCTGCCGGATATATCGGCTCTGTGAGCTTTGAAAAAAAATGCTTTGTTGGAGAGCTTTCTCTTTCGGGGGAGGTCAGAGGCGTGAGAGGCGTTCTTTGTATGTGCGCCGCTGCAAGAGATGCAGGCTTTAAGGAGTTTTATGCTCCGGCCGCAAATGCTGCTGAGGCTGCATCGGTTGAGGGGATTACCGTTTACGGCGTTGATGACGTTCATACACTTATACAGCATCTTTGCGGCAAGGAACGGCTGAAGCCAACAGAAGCTGCCCACTCTATTTTTGAGAAGGACGGAAGCGTTCCGGAGATGGATTTTGCTGACATAAAGGGTCAGGGAATGGCGAAGAGAGCAATGGAGATCGCCGCCGCCGGAGGACACAATATTCTTCTGATAGGACCTCCCGGCACGGGAAAATCAATGATAGCAAAGCGTCTGCCCTCAATTATGCCTCCACTTACATTTGAAGAATCTATTGAAACAACAAAAATACATTCGGTTGCAGGGCTCTTGCCCGAAAATGTGTCGCTTCTGCGCACACGTCCCTTCAGATCGCCTCATCACACAATGAGCTCTGCCAGCATGGTTGGCGGCGGAGCAAATCCTGTGCCGGGGGAGGTTTCGCTGGCTCACAACGGAGTTCTTTTTTTGGACGAGCTTCCCGAATACAGTAAAAATGTTACCGATTCTCTGCGTCAGCCTCTTGAGGACGGAAAGGTGACCATAACCAGAGTAAACGGCAGGGTTACATATCCCTCCTCATTTATGCTCGTTTGCGCCATGAACCCTTGCAAATGCGGATATTTCGGACATCCCACAGAAAAATGCACCTGCGGTGAGGGTGCTGTTGCAAGGTATATTTCAAGAGTAAGCGGCCCACTGCTTGACAGAATTGATATTGAGGTTGAAATGCCCTCGCTCAGCATAGACGAGATGACAAGCGATGAGAGAGGAGAGGACTCTGCGTCTATCAGAGAAAGGGTCGTAAGGGCAAGAAAAATGGCGTCAAAGCGGTTTGAGGGAATGGATGGCATCTACTGCAACGCTCAGATAAGACCGGGTGCGCCAAATGAGGTAATAAACATCAGCGAGGCGGCTATAGAGCTGCTGAGAAAATCCTTTTCTGCCATTGGCCTCTCTGCCAGGGCATATGACCGCATCATAAGAGTTGCCAGAACCATTGCAGATCTTGACGGAAGCGAAAAGGTTGAGGTGCCCCACGTTGCCGAGGCTATTCAATATCGCAGTCTTGACAGAAAATATTGGAGAAAGGGATAGCTTTTAGGTGGTGCAGTTACTAAAAATATCAATGTGAAAATGAAAACAAAAAAGACCTTCACAGATTTTTTCTGTAAAGGTCTTTTTTGTTATGATTAAACAACCGTTCTATTAAAGCAGCTTTACACCGCGCTTTTCACATTGGTCCACAACATCCTTTGGCCAGAATGAGGATTGAACCTCACCGATATGGGCTTTGCGCAAAAAGAACATACAAAGCCTTGATTGACCGATGCCGCCGCCAATGGTATACGGCAGCTCTCCACGCAGAAGTGCGCTGTGAAATGGGAGCGACTCTCTCTCTGTGCAGCCTCTTTCTATAAGCTGTCTGCGAAGGGCTTCCTCGTCAACTCTGATGCCCATGGAAGAAAGCTCAAGAGCAATATCAAGCACAGGATAATAAACTATAAGGTCTCCGTTAAGCGACCAATCATCATAGTCGGGAGCTCTGCCGTCGTGGATGCTTCCCGAGCGTAGCTTTCCGCCTATCTGGAGAATAAAGATAGCTCCGTATTCCTTTGCGGCACGGTATTCTCTCTCTTTTGGAGTGAGACCCGGATATTTATCTTCAAGCTCCTGCGTTGTGATAAAGGTAACATCTTCCGGCAAAAGGCTTTCGATAAAATTATAATCATCAACAATATAGTTTTCTGTGTGGCGGATAGCCGCATAGATGTTTGTAACCGCTTTTTTCAGGGTTTCCATTGTTCTCTGCTCTTTTGTTATCACCTTTTCCCAGTCCCATTGGTCAACAAAGATAGAGTGGATATTGTCGGTCTCCTCGTCACGGCGAATTGCGTTCATATCGGTATAAAGACCCTCGCCAACCTTAAATTCATATTGCTTTAGTGCCATTCTCTTCCATTTTGCAAGAGACTGAACTATTTCAAAGCGTTCACCCGAAAAAACCGAAAAATCAACAGGGCGTTCGATGCCGCTGAGAGTATCGTTGAGACCGCTTGTTGCTTCAACAAAAATGGGAGCAGAAACTCTCGTTAAATTAAGACCGATGGCAAGATCGCGCTCAAAAAAGTCCTTGACTTTTTTTATGGCAAGCTCTGTTTGGCGCACAGTCAGCTCAGAAGAATAGCCCTCGGGTATATAAAGCTTAGACATGAAATCACCTCTGTTTTAAAAATACCATAACATTTTACATCATTTTGACATTTTTGTCAATAGAAATGTGTTATGAAAGGGGAGAATGATAACCGGGGATTTTGAACCGCGCTTCTTTTTTTCAGCCACAACAGTTTTTTCAGGCGCTTTTGAAGATGCCTTCGGCACTGCTTCCTTGGCATTGATCTCTGCTTTGAAATAAGATAAAGGGTATAATTTTCGCTTATGACCCGGCTTGAGGACTTGTATGAGTCGGAATTTTTTCATATTTAAAGTTCTTTTAAATTGTAGCACAAAGATATTTCTTTGTCAATGTTACGCTTTAAGACCAAATACCGAGAAGAAAAAACAGAATTTTTCTTAAAAAATTTCCTTTTTGTTGACATTTTATTTAGGTGATGATAAAATATAATGTAAATAAAAGCCGGACAGATACAGCGTCCTCTTTGAGCTGTTCTCAAGGCGATCGAAAGAGAGGGAGAGATTACATTTAAAAACTATCCCACAAAGGGAGAATATATAATCTAAACTCGCCAAATGATAAATAATATGATAAAAAATACACTTTGAATAGTATTTTTGATTGGAGTTTTTTATGACTGATCTTCTTTGCCGAATTTTTATTAAGGACTACGATAAATATACCGACAGCACCGTCAGACTAAAGTACGGTTCGCTATCAGGTATTGTCGGCATAATAATTAATCTTATACTTTTTGCGGGAAAGTTCATCATCGGAACGCTCAGTGCCTCTATAGCTATCACTGCCGATGCCATAAACAATCTCTCCGATGCAGGCTCATCGGTAATTTCGCTTATAAGCTTCAGAATATCCTCAAAGCCTGCTGACAGGGAGCATCCCTTTGGCCATGCAAGGATAGAATATATCGCCTCGATGATAGTTTCTTTTTTGATTCTTTTTATCGGAATAACTCTTGCAAAGGATTCGGTCGTCAAAATATTTTTTGGCGGTGAAAAAACAGACCCCAGCATTGCGGCAATAGTTGTTCTTGCCCTTTCTGCTCTTGGAAAACTTTGGCTTTTCGTATTTAACAGCAAAATTGGAAAGAAGATAGATTCGTCGGTTATGAAGGCGACCGCTGCAGACAGCCTTTCGGATGCCCTTTCAACCGGCGCAGTTCTTGCCGCAACGGTTATATACCGTATTTTTGATATTGAGCTTGATGCTTATATGGGCGTAATAGTTTCTCTGCTTATACTGCGCGCAGGAATCGGGATACTGAGAGAGGCACTCGATTCGCTTCTTGGAACAGCTCCTGAAAATGATACTGTGGACAGAATAAAAGAGATCATTTTTTCTCACCCGGAGGCGCTTGGTATTCACGATCTTGTGGTGCATAATTACGGTCCGGGAAGATGCTTTGCATCCTGCCACGTTGAGGTTGATGGGTCAAGGGATATATATTCTTCTCACGATGCCATTGACAATATCGAAAAGGAGCTTAACACGGAGCTTGGAATTCAGGGTGTTATCCACCTTGATCCCATTTCTGTGGGAGATCCGATGACAGATGAGCTGAGAGCTCTTGTTCTTGATTTTGTTAGAAATATTGACGAGCGAATGAACATTCATGATTTCAGAATAGTGCCGGGCACAACTCACACAAATCTGATCTTTGATGTTGTCGTTCCCTTTGAGATCAAGCAGAGTGACGTAGAAATAGATAGCAATATCAAAGAAAAAATAAATGGATATAACAGCAGTTATTTTGCCGTTATAACCATTGACAGAGAATAAAGGAGGGGAAAATGGCTGTTGGCAGATATGAAATAAAAAAGAATGAGGCAGGTGAATACAGCTTCAGACTTTTGACCGTTGGAGGCATAGCCCTTGCACACAGCGGCAGCTATAAAAGCTTGTCGGTTTGCAAAAAGGGCATTGCAAGTCTGAGAGTTAATGCAGATGCTCCTCTTGATGATACCACTGAGACAGACCTTGGTGTTACTCCCGGAAACACACCGATGAAATGCCCAAAGATAGAGCTGAAAAATGATGGGGAGCATGGCGGATATAATTTTTATGTCAGGGCAAAAAACGGCAATGTAATAGCTTCGGGCGAGGGTTACGGAACGAAAAAACGCTGTCTTGAGGCTATATCAAACCTGAAATATATTGCCTTTTCCTCTGCTACAAGCGAAATATTTTAATAAAAAGGATGAATGATATGAATGAGAACAGAGCCGATATACCGGCAAAATATAAATGGGATCTTAGTGCCATATACCAAAACATGGATGCCTTTGAAAAGGACTATAAAAAAGCTGAAGATCTTATAGAAGCTTTTCCCGCACACGCCTCCACTATGGCAAAGGGTGCAAAAGAGCTTTATGAGATGTTCTGCGACAAAACCCGGCTTGAAAGAATTATAGATAAGCTTTATATTTATGCTCATCTCAATGCAGACCTGGATCTTTCAAATAATTTTTATCAGGCTCTTATGGGAAGAATGAGAAATCTTGTTTGCAGCGCAGGCTCGGCGGCATTCTTTGTTTCTCCCACAATTATTAAGATAAGCAAGGAAACAACCGAAAAATGGATGAAGGATTTTCCGCCGCTTGCCGAATACAAAAGGGAGATAGAGACAGAACAGAGATATCGCCCCCACACCCTTTCGGATGAAAATGAAAAGCTCCTTGCCGATATGCAGATGAGCCTTGGTTCACACTCCAACATCAGGACTGTTTTTGCCAATGCTGAGCTTTCCTTCGGCCGCATAAGAGACGAAGAGAAAAAGCTTGTTGAGCTTACCGAGGCCACATATGTCCTTCGTCTTATGAGCGAAGACAGAAGAGTGAGAAGGTCGGCATTTAAAAAGCTCTATCAGAGCTATGATAGCTTTGGAAATACGCTGTCTGCCCTTATAGATTCTTATGTAAAGGAGAGGGTCACTCTTTCCAAGATAAGGGGATTTGAAAACAGTCAGACAGCGTCTGTCTTCAGAGACGAGGTCACTCCGGATATCTATGACAATCTTATAGAAACTGTGTCTGATGGGCTTGAACCGCTTTTTGATTATTATGACCTTAAAAAAGAGGTTTTGGGACTTTCAAAGCTTCATATGTATGATGTGTATACACCACTCATCTCGTCGTGTACAAGGGAATATTCTTTTGACGAAGCTACTGAAGAGGTTCTTAACACGGTCGGCGTCTTTGGCAGCGAATATCAGGAAACGCTGAGAAAAGGTATAAAGGAAGAAAACTGGGTTGACGTTTATCCTTCAAAGGGCAAGAGAGGCGGAGCTTACAGCTCCGGCTGCTATGACACAGCCCCCTATATGCTCCTTAACTATACGGGCAAGCTGGATGATGTTTCAACCTTTGCCCACGAGGCTGGACATTCTATGCACTCATATCTTTCGGCAAAGGCAAATACCCCTCAGGGATCCTCTTACACAATTTTTGTTGCCGAGGTTGCCTCAACTGTAAACGAGCTGCTTTTTGCCCACAAAAAGCTGAGAGAATCTGATAGCGATGAAGAAAAGCTCTCTATCCTCAATCAGATAATGGAGACCTATAAGGGAACTCTCTACAGGCAGACGATGTTTGCTGAATTTGAAAAGACCATGCACAGTCTGTGCGAGCAAGGGGAGACTCTCACTAAAGAGCTGCTTTGTGAAAAGTATTATTCTTTGATAGAAAAATACTTTGGCGGCCATGTTGTTGCGGACAAGGAAATAGCTCTTGAATGGATGCGTATTCCTCATTTTTACAGTTGGTTTTATGTATATAAATATTCTACCTGTATTTCTGCGGCTTCTTCGATAGTACGCCGCATTGAAAATGAGGGCGAGTCCTATATAAAGAAATATCTTGATTTTCTCGGATGCGGCGGCAGGCTAAGCCCTCTTGACAGCTTAAAGGTGGCTGAGATAGATCTTACAAAACCGGAGGTCATAAGAGACGCTATTTCCGATTTTGCCGAAACGGTCAAAGCCTTCCGAGAGCTATATAATAAGAATAAATAAGATCTTTTTGGCGGCAAGATTTTAAACAAACAAAAGCCCACTGCTTTCTTTCTCGGAAACAGATAGTTGCGAGAGAAAACCGCAGTGGGCTTGCGTTTGTTTTTAAAAGTGAAAAAAATTTTCAAAAACTATTGACAAACAGAAAAGGTTGTGCTATAATACCCCTGTTATCCAAAGACAGCAGGTTTCCGTAAAGGCGGCATTTATGCAGCTCTCCTGCCGAGGAACGATTTTATAACTTTAATATTTTTTGTTATGCAATCTTTCTTCGTGCGCGCTTTTTTGGAGCAAGCCTTTTCGGAGAAAGATTTTTTATATTTATTGCTAAGTCTGATTTTTCACAATGGGAGGTGAAATGAAATGCCCAGTAATGCAATACTCGAACAGAAGAAACAAACCGTTAGCGATCTGGCAGAGCTTCTGAAGAACTCTCCCGCGGGCGTACTCGTTAACTACAGCGGTATCACCGTTGAGGACGATACAAAGCTCCGTGCGGCCCTCAGAAAAGCCGGCGTTAAGTACATGGTTATGAAGAACACTCTCACAGGCAGAGCTTGTGAGGAGGTAGGTCTCGGCGAAATGAAGCAGTTCCTGACCGGTATGACAGCTATTGCGATCAGCGAAAATGATCCCGTAGCTCCTGCCAAGGTTATGAAGCAATATGCTGAAAAGGTTGAGTCCTTTGAGATCCTTGCAGGTTATCTCGACGGTGCGGTTGTTGATAAGAACACCATTATCTCTCTCGCAGATATCCCCTCAAAGGAGACCCTTATCGCAAAGATGCTCGGAAGCCTCCAGTCTCCTCTTTACGGACTGGCTTATGTGCTCCAGGCAAAGATCGACAAGGAAGAAGGCGGAGAGGCTGCACAGGCTTAATTGGTCTGGCTTGTACCTGCCAAACAAAAAGCGCATAAAAGAATATATGCGCGCAATTTAAATTAAAAATTATTATTATTTTCGGAGGTAGATTAAAATGGCTACAGAAAAGACAACTAAAATCCTTGACGAAATCAAGGAACTTACTATTCTTGAACTTGCAGATCTCGTAAAGGCTCTTGAAGAAGAATTCGGCGTATCCGCTGCTCCCGTAGCTGCTGTTGCAGTTGCAGGCGGTGCTGCTCCCGCTGCAGGCGGCGAGGAGAAGACCGAGTTTGACGTTGAGCTTACATCTTTCGGTGCTAAGAAGCTCGATGTTATCAAGGTTGTTCGTGAAGTTACAGGTCTTGGCCTTAAGGAAGCTAAGGAACTCGTTGAGGGTGCTCCTAAGGTTCTTAAGGAAGGCGTTTCCAAGGACGAAGCAGAGTCTCTCAAGAAGTCTCTTGAAGAGGCAGGCGCAACTGTTACAATCAAGTAATTATAAAATTACCGATTTTAACTTGCTGTACATCAAAGGCTGTCGCAAAAGCGGCAGCCTTTTTTGTTTCAAAAAACAGAGCAAGTCTAATAATTTGACTTGCTCTGTTTTTTAATATTTATCGGTACTGCCGATAGGCTCACCGCTTTGAACTCGCTTGGCGTCAGCTATTATTTTTTCTACCATAGAGCTGAGGCAATAGAACTGCCCCTCGCCGTTAAGCTCAACATAGGATCTTCTTTCTGAATATCTGAAGAATCTGTATCTGAGCTCTCTGCCCTCCCCGGTGTGAATGGTGAGTATCAGCTGAGCCTCGCTGTCGGGACTGCTCTGAAATCTTTCGATCTCCTCTTTCATCAGACCGGATTCGCCCTCATAGCTGGCATAAAGCAGGGTCTTGAAGAATTGGCGGAAGTTTTCCACATCAAATTCTTTTCCTGTTTTTTTGTCGGTCACCTTTGTCAGTTTTGGATCCGGCTTGTTTCCCTTATCGTCAACGGGCTGCTCGGTGTGGTCCATATCAAAGGTCACACTATAGTCTCCCGACTCAACGGATATATCGGTAACAAAATTGATCTTCATCTGGAAGAATGGAGATTCGACCCAATCAAAAAGATCCCAGGTGATAAAATCAAAGACTTCAGAATCGCCCTTTACGACCTGCTGGAAAAGAGGAGACGCCGCATAAAAGCTGCCATCTGTGTTTCGGGGACTGATATATAGTGTAGTCTCGGTATCTTTATAGGTATAGGAAACTTTGTAAACCAGATTATATTTTTCAACGGTATCCTTGTCAATTCCAAGCTGAACAACCGTTAACATATTGCTCACTGTTGACAGCGCATCGTTCTGTGCCGCTGTGTGAAAGCCGATCATTGCACCAGAAACCGCCTCCGCAGAGGGAACAAGGTCGGGATGGCTTACCATTTCGTATGTTCTTGTAACATTTTCTGTGCCGGATCTGTCTTCTTCTTCGATATAGTCGATGTGAACAATCGTTTCATCGCCCTTCATAAGCTTCAGGTCGTGAACGATGAAATAATCATTATCCGTCATTGGGGGAACTATCATAGGTGCAACAAGTGTTTCAACGGGAGCAAGCACCGTTTCTTCAATACTTGTGTCAACAACATATATCACATTCGGGGTATCGTTATAATAAAAGTAGTATCCGCCGCCGGAAACGATCTTCTCTCCAACTATGCCTGAAAAGGTTTTTTGAACGGTCTCCTGCTCGCCCTTTTCGTTTGTTACTGTCTTATTTGCCGTCATTTCAAAGGTGGCGGGTTCTTTCACAGTTCCGTCTTCAAGAGTGCGGGTGGTAAGTCCATACTGCTCAACATCGGAAGGGTTCTCAATTCTGTACATTGATGTGGGCTTACCCAGGCTTGTCATAAGAGCAGACATGGATTCACTATGAAAGGGCACTCCCTCAAAGCCATGGATCTGTATGTTGTTATCCTTGTCTCGGTAAACTCTGTAGGAGCCGTGTTCGTTTTTAACTTTGATATCTATGATATCATCTTTTTCGGTTGCCTCGTATACTAGAACCTTGTCGTTTATTCCGATAGCATTTACTTCGTTATATTTTGTTTCGGCGTCGGTGACAACCGGGGTGGTATCTTCAATCCTCAGCAGATTGCGTGTTGCAAACCAAATGACAAGCAGCAGCAGCGCAGCCGAGGCAAGTATAATTATTATTTTTTCCTGTTTTTTAAGCATTTACCTTAGCTTCCTTTAATATGTTATCTGCGGAAATATGCAGAAGTCTGTTTTCAGTGTTCGGTTTTTCTCTTTATCATTATTATAATGCCGGCGGCAAAAACAAGAGCTGGTGGGATAATAGAAAGAACCAGGGTATAGGAGGTTGCATCTGAGCTTGTGAGGCTTTCGATGTTAACGGTTGCAAAAGGCTTTTTGGCAAGATCAATGAAAACGATCTCCTTTTGCATTATTCTAAGCATAGAATAGAGTGAACGGCTGTTTCCGAGCACGTTTGACTGAAGCTGACTTTCTCCTGCAAAGTTAATAGAGCCGCAGGCCATAACATAGGAATGTTCTGTTAATGTGTTGCTCAGCTGTGTGCTCTCGGTTGTGATTGTGAGAAGGGGTATCCTGTCCACTTCTGTTGCCGCGTTTACTGTTGCTGAATTTGCAAAGACCTTGGCATTTGCACTTGTAACAAAAATGTCGTTTATCTGGCGTGAATATCCGTTTGAAGAATAACGGCCTGATGAATCATAATTATCTGCATGATAGATCGGCATAACGTCCTCAAACACTATCTTTGGAGCTGAGCCTGCGTTAGTAAGGTCGGCATTGACCTGCTGGCCGAGGCTGTTCTCCTCTTTAACATAGTCGGCAACGATCTTGTAGCCCTCGGTGTCAAGAGAGTTTGCTGTGTCATTTACAATGCAGTTATAGCCGTCGTTTCTTCCAAATTTTATGCCCCATTCATAGAGATATTCTTCAAGGTTCGGAAGAGTGGGGGTCTGGGGAGAAACAAACACCATAAATGAATTGCTTCCGTCAAGAAATTTATCCAGCTTTTCTATCTCGCTGACTTTTGCTCCGTCAAATGAAGAAAGAAAATCAGAGGTTGGGTTGTTGCATATTATCAGGCGGCAATCCTCGGGTATCTCGTCCTTTGAAAGATCAAGAGCGATAACGTCATAACCGGCATCATAAACAAGGCTGATGAGGGCAGAATCCTTTGAGGATTCTCCGTGTCCAGTGAGCAGAGCGCAAATAGGAGATTCTGCTCTTGTAACCGCAATAATAGTAGCGGCAAAGCGGGATTCGGCATTATATGCCCAGGGGTCTGTGGCACTCATTTCGCTGAATGTATAGAATGCCTTGAGAGAAACCTTTCTGAATTCACTGCCGCTTTCGATGATAACATCGGTGGTCTTTATTTCAGAGGTTGCAGTTGTGAGATATTTTGTAACAGCAGAGCGGTCTCTCACAACATTTACGTTTTCAACCTCAATAAAATCGAGCCTTTCAGCAAGTTGAAGGGCTGTGTTATAAACCAGACGGGTGTTGTCGGTCTTTTCGAGAACATCTTTGTCATCGCAGAATATTATCTTTACCGGACTCTTTATATCCTTCAGCAGGTCAACACATTCATCCGAGAGTGTATAAAGGGTTTCTGGGGTCATGTCTATATACCAAAGGTGCTTTGCGGCAAATGCCGAAAAAAGAACATTTACCATAATAACAAATGCAATAAACGCTGCTGTAAAGGCAAAAGAAACGGTGCCATAGCGCAGCTTTTTATCAAACTGAAATCTGTTCATATTTATTACCTCCTAAAGCATCAACCCCAACGGCGTTTTTCATAAACGCGAATGGTGAGGAAAATAAACACAGCCGTAATCGAAATATAATAAAGCAAAGCGGAAAAATCAAAGCGTCCATAACCAAAGGGAAGAAATCTGCTGAGCACGCAGAACCAGTCGATAATAAAGCGAATGGCATAGTTTGGAATAAAATTATTAACAATGCTGAGCAGAAGCATCAGGAGCAGGACCGCCACCGAGATAACCGCCGCCGCAAGCTGATTTTCTGTGAGAGTTGATATCAGCATGCCAACAGCAACAAAGGCGGCGCCGATAAGAATTACTCCGATAAGAGAACCGATTATCTCAGCGCCGGCAGGGCCGATGTGCTTGATAGACGCGCTTTCGCCGGCTTCAGCTCTTTCCTGCATTGCAACAGAATAAAGCGGAATAAAATTGATGCAGGAAGTAAGGAGAGAGCCGACAAACATTGTTAGTGCCGCAAGATATTTGCCCATAACCATTCCCGTAACTGTAACAGGGGCGGTGAGGAGCATCTGCTCGGTGCGAAGCTTCTTCTCTTCGGAAAAGAGCTTCATTGTGAGCAGAGGGATAAGTACAACAAAGGACATTATGAGCATTGAAAAATAATTTGCCGTTTCATATGTTCTGCTCATAAGAGTCGTATAGCAGAATATCAGAGCACTGAGCGCAAGGAATATTCCGATATAAACATATCCCACGGGGGTGATAAAATAGGACTTAAGTTCTTTTTTATATATGGCGAGCATTTTCGCAATTCCTTTCTTTATATAGGGTTATTTACCTAAAATATCGTTTTCGCTTTTCTGAGCCTCTTTTGTATTTTTCATAATATTGTCGGCAAGCTGTTTTTCAAATCCGCTCTTGCCGGGCCTATAGCTCTTTTCTTTAGTGTTTTTCAGAGTTTTTCTTTCGTTGCTCTTGTCGACGATATTTATAAAGATATCCTCAAGGCTCATACCGAGAGCCTCCATGCCGATAAGCGGCCAGTTCTTTTCAGAGAGCGTGTAAAAGAGATTTTTGCGTATGTCAACGCCAACGTCGCTTTCTATCATATATGTATAAGCGTCTCCGTCTCTCTCTGCAAGTGCTTCGGCATAAACAATACCGTTTTTATCCTTCAGCATTGCCAGCACCTCTCTCTGAGGGCCGCAGATCTTAACATTAAAGCGTCTGCTCTGCTCCATCGCACGGCTTATGTTTTCTGTTTTTTCGTCGGCAACGACTTTGCCTCGGTTTATGATGATTATTCTGTCGCAAACCGCCTGTACTTCCTGCAGGATATGGGTGCTGAGGATAACAGTGTGATCTCTGCCCAGATTTCTGATTAGATTTCTTATCTCAATGATCTGCTTTGGGTCAAGACCGATAGTTGGTTCGTCGAAAATAATAACTTTCGGGTTATTGATAAGAGCCTGTGCTATTCCAACCCTCTGTTTATAGCCCTTTGAAAGATTTTTAATAAGCTTTTTTCTCACATCGCTTATTTTTGTCACCTCGCATATTTCTGCAAGATGCTTTTTCCGGTTATATTTGCAGTCCTTCAGCTCATAGGCAAAGTTCAGGTATTCTTCAACCGTCATATCCATATAAAGAGGCGGTTGCTCAGGCAGATAACCTATCATCTTTTTAGCTTTAAGAGGGTCTTCGAGAATATCCACACCTGCAATACTGACGCTTCCGGCACTTGAGGACAGATATCCCGTAAGCATATTCATGGTCGTGCTTTTACCTGCACCGTTTGGACCGAGAAAGCCGACGATCTCGCCCTCTTCTATAGAGAAGCTCACATCATCAACGGCACAAAAATTGCCATAGTTTTTAACCAAATGCTCTATTTTTATCATATTTAAATCCTTTCAGATCTTATTTTGTTTATTCCAATTGACCTGCGGTCAGCTTTATCAGCTTTTTAATATCATCCGGCTGTGTCTTTGCCAAGTGAGCAGCGCGGTTGCGTCTTATGGCACCGCATTTTTCACATTTGTGAATGATTATATATCCTTTTCTTGGATCTGTCTCAACTTTAATGGGGCGCAGCAGGCCGCCGCAATCGCTGCTCCTGTCGCCGGGGTTTACATCTACATGGAGAGAATAAAGGCAAAATGGGCAATGATTGCGTGAGCTATAGCCCAGTGCTTCAACCTTTTTGCCGCAATTTACACAGACAAAACAATTATCGTTTTTGCGAAAACGTTTTTCTTCCATAACCCCTCCATATCTGCAAGTATACATATTATATAATATCATATAAGCTGTTTTTTTTCAATAGTATACATTATTTTTTTACATTTCCGCCCTATCTCGGTTAAATTTTGTGTAGACTTATCCAATTTTCCTGTGCAAAATTATTGAATAATTATGCGCAAAAATTATTGACGGCACAGGAAAACCATGATACAATATATAAGAGCGATAAAGAAAAGAAGAAGGGCTGAAAGAATTGGCTGAGAATTCCGAAAAAAAGAACATAAGGAAACCGCGTGAGCATAGGCTTTCGTTTTTTGGTCGTGCCTCTGCTATTTATGCGGCAATCCTTTTGGCGGTTATAGCGGTGCTCTTAGGAATTCTTGCGGCTTTTCTTTATACTTATGAAGAAAACCTGCCCGAAAAAACAGCAGCCCGGTTTGTTATGTCGCTTACTGATGCAAGCCTTGCCGCGATGATAGAGGATAAACTTGGCACCATTAGTCCTTTTGAGGATGCTCCTCTCGTGCTTGCTCGCAGTGAATATCTTCTTGGTGAGAAAAGCACTGCAAAGCTTGCAAAGGAATATACATCCCAAAGACCTGTATTCCGCATTATCTGCGGAGAGAATGATATAGGCAAGATCACTCTGAAAAGGAGTGAAAAGGATGCTTTGTTCGGTATTGCAAGGTGGGAGATAGATTCTGCCCGGATCTATGATGAGGCTGTTTCGGGCGCAATTGAAAGGCTTTCAATAACTGTGTGTGTTCCCCACGGGGCAAAGCTGAGCGTTAACGGCAGAGTGGCAGATGAGACTCATATCATCGAAAAAAGTGCCGAATACAGTGGCCCATGTGTGATTTTGGATGAAAACACAAAATGCGATATTTATAAATTTGATCAGCTTTGCACATTGCCGCTCCTTGAGACCTCGTATATGACTAATACAGAGCCTCTTGACGTGATAGGAAATAAGGCCGATTGGTTTTCTCAGAAAAACAGAACGTTTATATTAACTGCCCCCTCAGCTGCAGATATACATATTGGAGGAAGAGTGCCCGACAGTTCTCTTGCGGTAGAAGGAGAGCTTGGGGATGCACTGAGTGAGTTTGAAAAGGGACTTGGTGATGCTCTTCCAAAGACGGTTTCATATCTTTTAAGCGGAGAGCGGGATAAATCGGCTTTTTCTGTTTCGGTAAACGGAGAAATGCTGGAGGGCAACTGGTTTGAAGGAGAGGACGGCGCTTACCGTTTGGTCTATCTTTATTCGGACGAGAGTAAATATAAGGTCAGTGCCATTGTTCCGGAAGGGGCGGTCCTATATATAAACGGGGTTGCGGCGGATGAAAAATACATTGTGGGAATCACCCCCTACCCTTCACTTTCTGGTGTTGAATATCTTGCCGCATCAAAAAAGCCAACAGGTGCTCATTATGAAATAAGGGGGCTTATATGTGAGCCTGATATCAGTGCTTCTCTTTTGGGAGAGCCTCTTGATATTTCTTATCAGTCGAGAGAAAAACAGACATTTTTTGCTTATTATTACGGTGCCTCAAGTGCAGAGCTTCAGAGCACGGCGACTTCCGCGGCAGAAGCTTTTACAAAAGCGTATTTTCACTATGTGGCAAACGGTGCCGTTGGAATTGAAGAAAACTACAACGCCCTTATCAGCCTTATGAAGCCGCAGAGCCCCGGATTTAAGCAGATCAGAAGCTCAAAAAGCAGCTTTGAATTTGTAAACCAGGGCGTATATCGCATAGACCTTATAGAGCCGAAAAATTTTGTTCCTCTTTCTGATAATCTGTTTTACTGTGAAGTGGATTTTTCTGTTCATCTTAGATTTTACAGAAATGAAAAGCTTTATGAAGGAACTTTATCCTTGGTTTTTGTTAATGAAGAAGAAACGCTGCTCGTTTGCGATATGGCTATCGACAGCTTTAATTGATTTTTGCTTGGAGTGATGCAATTTGAAAAAACAGTTTAATACATACCGGTTCCCGGTGTCGGGGGGATATTGGAAAGATGCGCTGAAGGAGCTGCATAATATCAGATCGCTTGTTATCTGTGCCATTCTTTGTGCGGTTGCCATAGTTATGGAAAAATTTCAGATACCGATCATTCCCGGAATACTGACGGTTTCGTTTTCTTTTACCGTTATTTCCCTGTGTTCCTTTATAACAGGACCTGTTTTGGCTATCCCCTGCGGAATTATTGTTGACGTTGTCGGTGCTATGATATTTCCAACGGGATATCCCTTTCATCCGGGTTATACTCTTTCGGCTGTTCTCAGCGCACTTATATATGCACTTTTTCTATACAGGGCAAAGCTCTCTTTTGAAAGACTTGCACTTGCAAAGCTGGTGATAAACGTTTTTGTAAACGTGCTTCTCGGTTCGGTATGGAGACTGGCAGGCGGGAACTTTTACCTTTATTATGTTGCCCTTTCGGGCATAAAAAATCTGCTTATGTTCCCATTTGAGGTCTTCATAATGACTGTGTTCATAAGAGCTCTTCTTCCCAGCCTTTGCCGATTGGGGCTTTGTGATCCTTCGCTGAAATTAGAGGTTTCAAAAAAGAAGATACTTATTTGTGCTTTGGCAGTTGTTCTCTGCATGGCAGTTCTTATATTGTATTTGACAAACGAAGCGGCTGTAAAGGCGGCAATCGAAGGATTTTTAAATAAAATGCTTGCAATAGTAAAATAACCTCCCCCTCAGGGCTTATTAGCTTTGAGGGGTTTTAGCTGATTGAAGTTTGTAAAAAGTTAGTTGCTGCACAAACAGGTGTGTTTTCGCCCTTCATTTGGTTCTGAGTATTAGTTTATACTGAAAAAACTTTTATAAAAGATAAAAAGCCCCGTGGCTATGCCACGGGTGCTTTTTATCTAAATCACAATTTTATGTTAATTAAATCACTTAGCAAAGATCTTCTTGCCTGCAAATGCAGCACCTGCGAGAGCAACTACGAGAACGATAACGAAAGCTGCTGTGGGAACGCCGGTGGAAGGAGATGTAGCTGCACCTGTGTAGATGATACCGTAGTAACCGATATCTGTATCGCTGATTACATGATCAGCTGTTGCAGAGAGAACGGTTGCTGTGAGAGCATTTACAGCCTTAGCAACGCTTGCTGTGGAAACTTCACCTGTAAGGGGAAGAGCTGTGAATGTGATCTTGTTGCCTTCAACAGTGCTTTCAACGATGATGTACTTGTTGTGAGCAACATCGTGATAGTAAACTGTGGGAGCGTTTGCTGCAGAAAGACCGGGAACTGTGATAGTGATCTTGATGCCTGTGAGCTTACCGTCTTTAACGATTGCCTTACCGTGATCTGTAAGTGTTACGTGGAAAGCGCCGTATGCCTTATAGTCAGCATACTTTTCGCCAAAAGTTTCTGCAAATTCATCAGATTCGGGGATGTGCTCTGCTTCGTCGTCATCTGTTACCTTGATCATTTCGCCGTCAGCGATCTCTGTAACAGCGTTGCCGTCCTTGTCAACAACAGTGGGCTCAGCCTCATCTGCCTTGGTGATCTCGCCTGTGGGGCTGCCTGTTGCGGAGATAGCAAGGGCGAGAGAAGAGAGAACAAGTGCTGTCATAACGAGGATAGATAAGAGTTTTTTCATGATTGTGTCTCCTTTTTGAAATTATATTTTTAATTATTCACATAATTGTGATTTCACAAGCTTAGCTAGCACAAGAAACCTTCTTGAGCCGGTTTTGAGGCAGGTAGAGAGTGTTATTATCTTATCTGTCTCCGGGTCAACGCGTGTGTCTTTCGCTATTATAGTTCGGGCATCTTTTGAAGAATAAACATCTTTCAGAAAATCTGCATAAGGATCATCCGATGCCTTGTAGGCACGCAGAACGTGTCTTGTATCAAAAGGAAGTGCCGCAAAGACCTCATATGTGAGCCATTCATTTTCTGTATAGATATCTATTCGGCGATGACTGTTGAAAAATTCCTGGTCCATATATGAAAGCAGAGGACCGAAT
Organism: Eubacteriales bacterium; assembly: GCA_045587665.1. GTDB lineage: Bacteria > Bacillota > Clostridia > Oscillospirales > CAG-272 > SIG710. The sequence goes on along the minus strand of JAZNCT010000088.1, from coordinate 16,375 downwards.
TTTGTGCCGTCATCCATATAATGACCGTATATGAGAGTGTTTTTATCGGAAAAATCCTTGCTGTTATAATTCTGAGTATAGATACAGCCGGTTATGTCATAGGCACCGCTTATGGCTCTGCGGAGATAATATCCATTATTCTCAGGATGCTGTACTATGGGGAGGGCAATTGCCGTTCCGGGAATCTCTATCCAGGAATAAACATCGACGGAGGTTTGTTTTAAAATTTCAAAATTTATCTTGACAAGAGGCTTTGCCTGTGCCTGCTCCTCCGGATTCTGGCTTTCGTTTCCTGCCGGGAAATCGGCAGAATTATGCTGATTTCCATTAGCGATCTGTTCTTCATATTCATAGGCTTCGGGCAACAGGATCCTTGCCTCCTCATAAAGATCGCTCATAGCCTTTCTGAGCACCAGGTGATAGACCCAAACGCCAAGACAAGCAGCTGCTACAGTGACAAAAATGATAAAGACTATCAGCCAGAATATAAAACGCTTTTTTGAGCTCCTTTTAGCGCTAACGTCTTTATTCTCCATTTATATATCAATCCTCACAAATATAGAAAATATCCAAAATAAGCTGCCAGAGAGCATCCTCATCCGGCCTGAATTCGGCAAACGCACCGCCGGTGTCGGTCGTGCCCTTTATGCTGTGGTAAGAAATATCAAGCCCGGGTGCAAGAGAAGCCAGATATACGATCTCGTCTGCACTAAGATCTGTGCAGCTGTTTCCGGCAAGCCGCCCATAAAGATCTGCCGGTAAGCCCCAGTCCTTTTTTATGGCACTTATAGCAGCTTCTATAAATGAAAAAATGTACTGCTTCTGCCTCTCCAGTCTGCCCTCGTTTGAGCCGTCGCCAACATCCCGTCTGGCACTAAGATACATAGCTGCCATCTCGCCGTCAAGCGTTACGGTTTCCCCTTTTATGAAGGCTTCGTTTACCCCCGTCATATCGGTTGAAATCGTCACCGTTACACCGCCAACGGCATCGTTAAGCTCCTTGATCGCTTTATATTTCATGGAATAGTAAGCATGAATGGGTATTTCATATAGAAAATCAGAAACTGCACGGGCTGTCATTTTACAGCTCTCATGCGCTCCGTCTCCATATGAATAGGAGAGAGCAAGCTGACCCTCAGAAGAACCCATTGGGTTACCTGCATCATCATATGCTTCGAAATAGGACATAGAATTTCTGTCTATCGAAATAATAGATGCGTGCTTTTTTGTTTCGTCAAGAACAACCAGAAGAAGAACATCCGAGTGGCCTACCTTTGGCTCGTGCAATTCAAGGTCTTCATATATCTGGAGCACACGCTGATACATTTGTTCAACACTTTTTCCGGTTTTCTTTGCAAGGGCCTTTGCTCTTTGCCAAGCCTCTTCGTCAAGCCTTCCGGTGTCTATGCCCATAAAGAGAAATGTGGTAACATTCTCGTTATACTTGTATTTTTTACCGTTGTAGCTGACCGTATTTGGATCATAAACATAATCGGGCATGGCGGTGAGCTCGTTTTTCCGCCTTTCCTCTATCGAAAGACTGCCCGAAGTTTTTAGAGCAAAAAAAACACCGACCATAACGCCGATAAGAATCACAAGCACAGCAAAAAAACAGGCGGCGGCGATGAGAACTCTTCTTTTTAAAACAGAAAGCGAACTGCCGTTTTTTCTCTTAGATTTGGAATAGTTTTCCATTTTTAAACAACTCACCCAATTATATTACTACGCCATTATAACATTTAAATCAAGTTATGTCAAGAGTTTTTCACATATTTATTCTTCCATTATCTTATTATAGAAGATAAGGTTAAGAAAGGCGGATTTTTTTGTCAAAGAGCGGTGAAAATAAAAAAATTTTGAAAAACCCTTTACAAATGGGAGAAAGTTGTATATAATATTAGCAAACACGGTCTGTGAACGGAAAGAAACCGAAAAAACACCGTAAAGAGAGCTTCCGCCAAGGGCTGAGAGCGGGAGTGCGGCAGAGTCGGGTTGTGCCTCCGTGAGACCCCGGGCTGAAAGCTTTAGTAGGCTGCGGTCGCATTGTTGCGTTAAAGACTTATGAGATGCCGAAAATGCGGCAAGCAGAGTGGAACCGTGCAATTTGCGCCTCTGTACCCCCCGGGTACAGAGGCTTTTGTTTTTCGGCGCTTTGATTTTGGATATGGAGAGATTTATGAGATTTATCATCGACACAAAGGCCTTTATGAGGGATGTTGATGCCCTTGGGGAAAAACTTTCAAAGGGAGCGAGGAGAGCTTCTAAAAAAGCTATAAGATTGGCAGAAGGGATAGCCGCCCTTCCCTCTAATATAAAAAACACGTCAGATGGCGTAAAAGAGGAGATAAGAACCTTTCGTGAACGTGACCCTGCAGCAAAGAGTGATGCTGAGGTACTGCTTCTGTATTCCGGTCTTCACGCAATTCTTGCCTACAGAGTTTCACACAGGCTTTATCTCACCGAACATTATTTCAGTGCAAGAGCGGTGAGCCAGCTTGCTAAATTTGTCACGGGAATAGAGATACACCCGGGTGCAAAGATAGGAAAAAGATTTTTTATTGACCACGGAGCGGCTGTCGTTATCGGTGAGACTACCGAGATAGGCGATGACTGTACGATATATCAGGGAGTTACTCTTGGCGGTACAGGCAAAGATGTGGGCAAGCGTCATCCTACTCTTGGCAACAATGTTATGGTGGGTGCCGGTGCAAAGGTCCTTGGCCCCATGCGAATAGGCGACAACACAAAGGTTGCGGCAGGCGCTGTGGTTCTCACAGAAATTCCCGATAACTGCACTGCTGTCGGCATACCCGCAAAGGTAGTGAAGCGAGAGGGAATGAGGGTTGATGACCTTGACCAGGTCCATATTCCTGACCCTGTGGCCCAGGAGCTGAAGCGTCTTGAAGAAAAAATCGCGGAGCTTGAAAAACATCTGGATACCGACAACAAGAAAGGATAAGTAAAAATATGCAGTTATATAATTCACTTACAAGAAAGAAAGAAGAATTTGTTCCAAATGAGCCCGGAAAGGTAAAGATGTATACCTGCGGCCCAACGGTATATCATTTTGCCCATATAGGAAATCTGCGCACCTATATTATGGAGGATGTGCTTGAAAAATATTTCCGATACAGTGGTTACGATGTTAAGAGAGTTATGAACATCACCGATGTTGGTCACCTGACAAGCGATGCAGACGAGGGTGAGGACAAAATGCTGAAGGGAGCAAAGCGCGAGCACAAGTCGGTTATGGAGATAGCTCAGTTTTACACAGATGCTTTCTTTGCCGACTGCGAAAAGCTGGGTATAAAAACTCCCGATGTTGTTGAGCCCGCAACCGGCTGCATTTACGAATTTATCAAGGTGGTTGAGGGCCTTATCGAGAAGGGATATGCATATATTGCAGGCGGAAACGTATATTTTGACACATCGAAGCTGGAACAATATTATGTTTTCAATAATTTCGATGAGGACGATCTTGAGGTTGGCGTGAGAGAAGGCGTTGAGGCAGACGAAAACAAAAAGAACAAGAATGATTTTGTTCTTTGGTTTACAAAGTCAAAGTTTGAAGATCAGGCTCTCAAATGGGATTCCCCGTGGGGTGTGGGCTATCCGGGCTGGCATATCGAGTGCTCCTGCATTTCCATGAAGCATCTTGGAGAGGAGCTTGATATCCACTGTGGCGGAATCGACAATGCTTTCCCTCATCACACAAATGAAATAGCACAGTCTGAGGCGTATCTTGGGCACAAGTGGTGCAACTATTGGTTCCACGTGCTTCATCTCAATACCAACAGCGGAAAGATGTCAAAATCCAAGGGCGAATTTTTGACGGTATCTCTCCTTGAATCAAAGGGATATGATCCGAGGGCATACCGTTTCTTCTGCCTTGGCTCTCATTATCGCAAGTCTCTTGTTTTCACATATGAAAACCTTGATAATGCCGCTCTTGCATATGAGAAGCTGATAGCAAGGATAGCTGCCCTTAAGGCGGCTGATGGTGAGCAGGTGGAGAATGAAAAGTTTAACACGCTGAAAAAGCTCTTTACTGATGCTCTTGACAACGATATGAACACTTCTCTTGCAATAACAGCACTTTATGATGTGCTTAAGGCTGATGCAAATGCGTCAACAAAGCTTGCTCTTATTGAAGATTTTGACAGAGTGCTGACTCTCGATCTTCTTTCACACGCAGAAAAGGTGAAGGATGCAGGACCTAAAGCAGACGGTGACCTTGCGGCAGAGGTTGAAGAGCTGATAAAGCAGCGTGCAGAGGCAAAAAAGGCAAAGAATTTTGCCGAGGCTGACCGCATAAGAAATTATCTTGCCGAAAAGGGTGTTATTCTTGTTGACTCCCGAGAGGGCACAACATGGAAGCTTGAGGGCTGATATGTTTGGAAAATTAAAAGAGCTTTATGCAAAAAATAAGGAAGTAATTTTATATCTCATCTTCGGAGTGGGAACAACGGCTGTTGATTTTATAGTTTCATATGCGCTTTATCCAACAGATATAAATATCCATGCGGTGCACGTCATCGCATGGATATCGGCTGTTGCCTTTGCTTATATAACAAACCGCATTTTTGTTTTTGAAAGCCGATCAAAAGGAATTACTGTTATTTTTGAAATAATAAAGTTTGCAGGTAGTAGAATTGTAACGTTCCTCATTCAAGAGGCAATTGTGTTCTTGCTTTTCGATGTTATGGAGCTAAGCGAATACGTTGTAAAGATACCTGCGGCTGTGCTTGTTGTCATTCTCAATTATGTTTTCAGCCGACTGCTTGTTTTCAGAAAGGGTGACAAAAATGAGTGACGACTCGATGCGCACAAAATATATTCCAAAATCCGAGCGTGAAAACCCAAAGCTTCCTGCGACAAAAAAGAGACAGAGCAGCTGTGAAGAATGTGAATACTATGACTATGATGAGGAATGTGACTGCTACTACTGCAAAATGTCTCTTGACGAGGATGAGATGATAAGATTTATATCCGGTAAAAACGGAAGCTGCCCTTATTACAAATATTATGACGAATATAAAAGCGTTCATAAGCAGATATAAGGGTTTGTTGTAAAATTTGTTTTTTTATGGAAAAACACCAAAAATACCCTATATACCGCCGGAATAATCTTGCCTTTCAAAAAAATTTCAAAAAAATTCAAAAAACTATTGAAAAAATGAAAAAAGTGTGGTATACTACACAAAGTAAACATGATACCTTGAGAGTGGGCGAAAGTCCACTCTCAATTTGTTGTGTGGATTTTTTGAAAGGATTTTTGTTTTAATATGGCGAAAAAAGGCGGAAATGTAGTTGCGGCTGTTCGCGCTATTGCAGAGCCTCTTGCAGAAAGTCTCGGATATTTCATTTGGGATATTGAGTATGTGAGAGAGGGGGCGCAGTGGTACCTTCGCATAACTATCGACAGCGAGGAAGGTATAGACATAAACGACTGCGAAAAGATGCACAGGGCGATAGATCCCCTTCTTGATGAGGCTGATCCTATCGAAGATGCTTACACCCTTGAGGTCAGCTCTCCGGGAATCGAGCGAGATCTTAAAAATGATATGCAGATCGAGGCCTGCCGTGGCTGGGATGCGGAAGTAAAGCTTTATGCTCCCATTGACGGCTCAAAGATATTCAGAGGAATATTGCTTGGCTTTGATGAAAACGGCGATGTTGTTCTCGGCCTTTCGGAGGATGAGACAAAGATCTTTAAAAGAGCCGCTGTTGCAAAGATAAACACAGTTTTTGATTTTGATGCCTAATGAATTTTAACATAAATTATTGAAAGGAAAAAGAAATGAATTCAGAGTTTTTCACAGCTCTCGAACTTCTCGAGAAGGAAAAAGGAATACCCAAGGAGTATATGTTTGAAAAGATAGAGGCGGCTCTGGTTGCGGCTTATAAAAAGGAGCACGGCAACAATATAAACGTGAGAGTCGTTATCGACCCTGCAAAAAAGGATGTTAAGGTCTATCAGCAAAAGACGGTTGTTGAAGAGGTTACAAACCCAACTGCAGAGATATCTCTTGAGGATGCAAAGGCGATCTCAAAAAGATATACTCTTGACAAGGTGGTTGAAACCGAGCTTAAAACAAAGAATTTCCGCCGTCTCAGTGCCGCTGCGGCAAAGTCTGTGATCATTCAGGGCATAAGAGAGGCCGAAAGAAAGGTTATGCAGGAGGCATATGAAAACAAGCGTGAGGAGATAATCACTGCAACTGTAAGCAAGATCGATCCCGATAACGGCAATGCTATTATCGACACTGATACAAGCACAGCGGTTCTGCTGAAAAACGAGCAGATACCCGGTGAGGTCCTTCGCGTTGGCGATAAGATAAAGGTTTTTGTTACAGAGGTAAGCAAGGAAAGCCGCGGCCCGCTGGTTACACTTTCCCGTTCACATTCCGGTCTTGTAAGGCGTATGTTTGAGCTGGAAGTTCCCGAGATCCAGGACGGCGTTGTTATGGTAAAGGGAGTTGCAAGAGAAGCAGGCTCAAGAACAAAGATAGCTGTTTGGTCCAGAGATGAGGATGTGGATGCGGTTGGTGCCTGCATCGGTAACAAGGGAATGAGAATTGCCGCTGTTGTTGATGAGCTGAAGGGCGAAAAGATCGACATCATCGGATACAGCGAATCTCCCGAAGAGTATATAAAGGCCGCACTTGCACCTGCAAACGTTCTTTCTGTTACTCTTGAGGGTGAGCGCAGCTGCCGCGTTACGGTAGCCCCCGATCAGCTTTCTCTTGCTATTGGCAAGGAGGGACAAAACGCCCGTCTTGCGGCAAGACTCACAGGATATAAGATAGACATAAAGGCCGAATAATTCAAAAGTTTTTTGTTTGGAGGTGCGTTTCGTTGGCAGAAAAAAGTCATAATGCGGCCCTGAAAAAACAACCTGAGCGTCAGTGCATGGGCTGCAACGCAAAAAAGCCGAAAAAAGAGCTGATAAGAATAGTCAGAACTCCCGAGGGCAATTTAGAGCTTGATTTCACAGGCAAAAAATCCGGAAGAGGTGCATATATCTGTCATGATATTGCTTGCCTTAAAAAGATAAAAAAATCCGGCAGGATCGGGAAAACACTTGAATGTGCCGTTAGCGATGAAATATGGGCGGCACTTGAGGAGGAGCTTTTAGGTGACAAATGAGATCGGAGCGGAAAACAATGCGGCCGCAAAGCTGAAAATGACCATTGGTCTTGCCGCAAAAGCGGGAAAGGCTGTATATGGAACACCTCTTATATGTGAGAGCCTGCGCATGAACGGCGCAAAAAAATGCGTTCTTGTGCTCGAAGGCTCGGATTCATCCGAAAACACTCATAAAAGGCTGAAAGATAAGTGCGCCTTTTATTCTGCAGAGCTTATAAGGTTGCCTATAGATATGCTGGAGCTTTCGGCGGCTGTGGGAAAAAAATCTGCGATTGCCGCTGTTGGCATAAGAGATGCCGGGCTTGCGCAGGCTATAAAGAAAAAGCTTGGAGATTTTTCGTCACTATGACGTTTCGGAAACATAAATGAATTATTCATCTTAAAAAGAAAGGGAGTTTCCCCCACGGCGGAGGAAACAAGGATTTATTACATGGCAGCAAACACGCAGTATCAGTTTAAGGTAAATCAGCTTGCTAAGGATCTGGGTATCAAGGGCAAGGAAATAACCGATCTGCTCGGCTCAAAGGGCTTTGACGTTAAGAGTCAGGCTTCGCTTGAGGCTGTTGAGTTCGGTGTTTTGCTCGATTCCCTTACAAAGGCCAATCAGATCCAGAACATTGATGATTATATTGACGGCATAACATACATTCCCTCAAAGAAAAAGGCAGAAAAGCCTGCTGCTCCCGAAAAAGCAGAGGCAAAGCCCGAGGTGAAAGAGGAAAAGGCTCAGACCGTTGCTGAGGAGAAAAAAGCTTCGATACCGGCAGAAGAAAAGAAGCCCCAGGTAAAGGTTGAGAAAAAAGAAGAAATAAAGGTCGAAAAGAAGGAAGAAAAGGCACCGGGGGCTAATACTGTTAAAACAGAAAAAGCCGCAGTTCCGGAAAAGGTGGAGGGAAAGACTGCTCCTCAGAAGCCGGCTCCTGTGCAAAAGGTACAGCCCACACAGCATCAGAGTGCGCAAAAGCCTTTTGGAGACAGAGGACAGGGCGGGCAGAAGAGCTTTGGCGACAGGCCTCAGGGAGAGCGCTTTGGCTCAGACCGCAAGCCCTTTGGCGATAGACCCCAGGGCGGTCAGAAGAACTTTGGCGACAGACCGCAGGGAGACCGTTTTGGCTCAGACCGCAAGCCCTTTGGGGACAGAGGTCAGGGTGGATTTGATAAAAACAGAAATCAGCAAAAGGGCGGAAACCAGAGATTTAACCCCAATATGGGTGAGGACTATGTTCCAAGTGCTCCAAAACCCAAGTTCCAGCCCCAGGCTATCGTTAGAGGTCAGACTCCGAAGGGCACTGTAAATCAGCCCAGCCAGAGAGGTGCAACAAGAGTTGTTGACACAAGAACAAGCACCGTTGACCTTTCAAAATATGATGAGAGACTTGAAAATTTCGTTGCAGATTCTCACAATATGCGCGGCGAAAAGCAGAAGCTGAAAAAGCAGAACAACCGCGATCCATACCGTAAGAACAAGGAAGATTTTGTTAAAAAACCTCAGCAGCCTGTGAAAAAGAAGCCGCTTGAGATCACTATTCCCGATGAAATATCGGTTGGCGAGCTTGCTTCACGCCTTAAGGTTGTTGCAGGTGAAGTTATAAAGAGGCTGATGATGATGGGCGTTATGGCAACCGTCAATCAGATAATCGACTATGATACCGCATTCCTTGTTGCAGATGAGCTTGGCGCTATTGCAACAAAGGAAGTTGTTGTTACCATAGAGGAAAAGCTCTTTGACGAAACAGAGGACAGCGAAGAGAATCTCTCTCCCCGTGCGCCTGTTGTTTGCGTTATGGGTCACGTTGACCACGGAAAGACATCTATTCTTGACGCAATCAGAAACACAAATGTTACCACAGGAGAGGCAGGCGGTATCACTCAGCACATCGGTGCATACAGAGTTGAAGTTGACGGCAAGCCTATCACATTCCTTGACACCCCAGGTCACGAAGCGTTTACAGCGATGCGTGCAAGAGGTGCTATGGCAACCGACATTGCAATTCTCGTTGTTGCGGCAGACGACGGCATCATGCCTCAAACCGTTGAGGCTATCAACCACGCAAAGGCAGCAGGCGTTGACATTATCGTTGCAATCAACAAAATGGATAAGCCAACGGCAAATCCCGATGCGATAAAGCAGGAGCTGACTGCATATGATCTTGTTCCCGAAGAGTGGGGGGGCGATGTTATCTGCGTGCCCGTTTCCGCTCTCACAAGACAGGGCATTGACGATCTTCTTGAAAATGTCCTTCTGGTTGCCGAGGTTAAGGAGCTCAAGGCTAACCCTGACCGCCGTGCAAAGGGTATAGTCATTGAAGCAAGACTTGATAAGGGCAGAGGCCCTGTTGCAACGGTTCTTGTGCAGAACGGTACTCTCCACCAGGGAGATATAGTTATTGCAGGAAGTGCGGTTGGTCACGTTCGTTTGATGACAGACCACAACGGCAAGACTTTGAAGAGTGCAGCACCCTCTGTGCCGGTTGAAATAATAGGTCTTGCAGATGTGCCAAGCGCAGGTGACGAATTCCAGGCGGTTGAAGACGAGAGAATGGCAAGAACTCTTGCTGATCAGCGTAAGGATAAGGCAAAGGAAGAGCTCTTCAAGGCCAATGCAAGAGCTAACCTTAATGATCTCTTTGCTCAGATCGCTGAGGGTGTCAAGGATCTTAACATCATAGTTAAGGCAGATGTTGGCGGCTCTGTTGAAGCAGTAAAGGCATCCCTTGAAAAGATATCCAATGAAGAGGTAAAGGTAAAGGTTATCCATGCCGCAACCGGCGGTATCACAGAGGGTGACGTTACATTTGCCGCAGCATCCAACGCTATCATCGTAGGCTTTAATGTTCGTCCCGATAAAACAGCTCTTGACAGTGCGGAAAGACAGAATGTTGATGTGCGCACATATAGAGTCATTTACGATTGCATCGAAGAGATAACTGCTGCGATGAAGGGCATGCTTGCTCCTAAATACAGGGAAGCACTTCTCGGCCACGCCGAGGTTCGTCAGACTATTCACGTTCCAAATGTGGGAACAATTGCCGGCTCCTATATTCAGGACGGAAAGGTTACCCGCCAATCTCAGATCCGTGTTGTTCGCGACGGTATAGTGATCTTTGAAGATAAGATCTCATCACTCAAGCGATTCAAGGACGATGCAAAAGAGGTTGCAAGCGGATATGAATGCGGTATCGGTCTTGAACGCTTTAACGATATTAAGGTGGGAGATATTCTTGAGGCCTATATTATGGAAGAGATAGAGCGCTGAGGGATATGGCCGTTTTAAAACATGAAAAATCCTGCGGAGCCATTGTGCTTCGCAGGGATAAAAAAGATGCGAGCCGCCGATTTCTTCTGGTGATACGTCAATATCACGGCGGCCCGGCATCCTTTCCAAAGGGACACGTTGAAGACGGTGAAACCGAACGTGAAACTGCGGTGAGAGAGGTTTTTGAAGAAACGGCGGTCAAAATAGAAATAGAACGGGACTTCAGGCAAATTATAACATACAGTCCCACAAAGGGCGTTGAGAAGAATGTTGTCTATTTTATTGCCGAGACAGAACAGCGCCATCTTCGACCAAGACGCGGGGAGATAGCAGAAGCGTTTTGGGTCGATACCCGCCATGCCGGGGATATCCTTGAGCACGAAAACGATCGCTGCCTTTTGAGAAAGGCTCTTGAATACATAAAAAATGAAGAGGAAAACGCCCTTTTTGCAGGAAAATGAGCATAGAGGCGTGTCTGTTCGATAAAAACAAATGAAAGCGTAAACTATTTAGCATGGTTGGATCATATTACCCCAAAAATGTCCGCCCGCACCGCAGACATGATTTTGCGGCGGCAATAGCGGAATTTATAAAGAAAAACGTTGTTTTTGTTGTCGCCCTTTTTCTGGCGGCGATTACAAGCGTTATTGTAAAACCCGACAGTGAATATATCGGATATTTTGATTTTAAGACACTAACCTGTCTTTTCTGCACGCTTGCTGTTATCTGCGCGCTGAAGAATGTCCGTTTTTTCACAAAAATAGCAGAAAGGATAGTTACATTTGCGGGAAATGTAAGATCTGCAGTTTTTATGCTGATCTGTATCACTTTTATAGGCTCAATGCTTATAGCAAATGATATGGCACTGCTGACCTTTTTACCCCTCGGATATTATCTTCTTTCGTCAACGGGCAAAGAAAAATATATGGCATACACCTTTGTCCTGCAGAATATTGCGGCAAATCTGGGTGGTATGCTGACACCTTTTGGCAACCCTCAAAATCTATATATTTATGAGAAATACGGTATTGCCAACGGAGAGTTTATGAGAATAATGTTTCCCCCGTTCATACTTGCTGTTTCCCTGATAGCTCTTTGCTGTTTGCCCTTAAAAAATGAAAAGCTTTCGCTGAAAAGCAGAGATTTTGAGCCGCTTCCAAGGGCTAAAACAACTATATATCTGTTGCTTTTTGCCTTTTCTGTTATAATAGTTTTCAGAGTTGTGCCCTATTTAGCAGGCCTTTTAATAATTCCGGCGGCACTAATGCTGCTTGACAGAAAAGCTCTGAGAAATGTTGACTATATGCTGCTTTTGACTTTTGTCTGCTTCTTTGTTTTTGCAGGGAATATGTCAAGGATAGGTGCAGTGAGAGCGTTTTTCTCGTTTTTGCTTGAAAAGAACACGCTTGTGTTTTCTGCGCTTTCCTGCCAATTCATAAGCAATGTCCCCTCTGCAATATTGCTGTCCCAGTTTACCGATAATTACAGGGATCTGCTGGTGGGAGTCAATATAGGCGGAACAGGAACGTTGATTGCGTCTCTTGCCAGCCTTATCACTTTTCGTGAATATGTTGGCCACGGTGGCTCGGCAAAAAAATATCTCATTGTTTTTTCGGCGATGAATTTCGGATTTTTAGCCGTTATGCTGGTTTTTTGCAGTTTTGTAAAATGAAAGGGCGAAAAATAAAAAATCCAACAAAATAATAGCTGAAAAAAACGGGAATATATAAATTGTATTGATTTTTCTTTTTCGGTATAGTATAATATAGCATGATTTTTTAATAAGTATCTTCGGAGGGAAAATATATGAAGTTTAGAAAAATAGGAGTGCTTACATCTGGCGGTGATGCTCCGGGCATGAATGCCAGCATTAGAGCCGTTGTGAGAACCGCTCTTGAAAACGGCATTGAGGTGGTTGGAATTCTTGGCGGCTACAGCGGACTTATCAGCGATAAGATAGTTCCTCTCGGTGCACGAGATGTTTCAAACTGTATCTCAAAGGGTGGAACCCTGCTTTTTACCGATCGCTGTGATGAGTTTAAAACTCCCGAAGGAATGGCAAAGGCTATAGAGACCTGTAAAAAACACAGCATAGATGCTATCGTTGCTATAGGTGGGGACGGAACATTCCGCGGGGCTACGGATCTGACAAACCACGGCATACCTACTATTGGAGTTACAGGCACTATTGATAATGATATTTCCGCAACAGATTACACTGTTGGTTTTGATACGGCAATGAATACCGTTGTAGAAATGGTTGACCGCCTGCGTGATACGGGCGAATCGCACGCAAGGTGCATGGTGACTGAGGTCATGGGCCGTCATTGCGGAGAGATTGCTCTTCTTACTGCCATTGCTTCAGGAGCTGTGGCTGTTGCAATTCCCGAAATAAATTTTGATGTTGAAGCTTGTGTGGAAAAGATGATCGCTCTTCGTGCGGCGGGAAAAAGAAATTTCCAGATAATTGTCAGTGAAGGCGTTGGCGGCATCAAATCTGATTTTGGCCAGGAGCTTTCCGATATCATTGAGGAGAGAACGGGCATAGAAACAAGATTCAACAAGCTTGGCCATGTTATTAGAGGCGGTATTCCCACTCTGCGCGATCGCCTTGCGGCTTCGAGAATGGGTGCAAAGGCTGTTGACCTTCTGCTTGAAGGAAAGAGCAACCTTGTTGTCTGCGAGATAGATTCGGAAATCGTTCCTGTTGACATAAATTATTCATTTGCTCTTGACAAGATGTATAAAAAGAAGCTGAAGGATGGAGACCTTGATGGATTCAGCGAGGATCAGGTGAATGAAATGAAGGCTTTCTGCGAGCGCAAATGTGCTTATGTGAGAGAGCTTTATGACCTTGCAAATGCTTTGGCTAAATAATAATTCTGAAAGGCGCATACCATGGGTGTGCGCCTTTATTTTAACATCGAACACTGCGAAATGTTAAAAATATGTAAATTTTGTGACCGATGTTGCCAAATCACAATATATTGTGTTTTTTTGTCAATTTTGCAACTATAAATAAGGTTGACAAATTAAAAAAAATATGGTAAGATACTGTTATGAGTGTTTATATGGGGATTTTATACCCATTTTCAGAAGATGTTTTGTGTTTGTCTCGTTGCTTTTGATATAATTTCGGGCGAGAGTACCGATTTTATAATCAGCACATAAGAAAAGGAAACATTTATGAAGCTCACACTTAAAAGACCCTTGATCTTTATTGCTGTTATAGCCCTTTTTGCAGTTGTGTTCGTTATGGGAGCAGCTGCTTCCGAGCTTACATACCCTGCATCAGGTTGGGTTAAGCTTTATGGCGAGGACGGATAAACCGCATTTGAGGAGTCCAGGGTAAAGACCTTAAATGGACTGTGGATTAGGTTACCAAAGGTGAATAACTCGTTGTAGAAACCCTACACTCAATGAAGCGCTCAATAATTATGTATCCGATGAGACACTCGGTGCTAATATTGAATATAAGTACGCACAATAATATTCAGAAAAGGAGGATTACTAATAATGAAGAATTATATCGCTCCAAAGATGGATATAGTACTTCTCGATGTTGAGAATGTTATTACTTCAAGCGGTGAAGATAACGAAGTAGATGCTGGAGATGTCTTTGGCTAATATCCATTAAAAAATGGCTGCCCTCGCATGCGTACGATGCGAGGGCTTGTCATTTTCTTAAGAAAATGTTTATAAGGAAAATCTGCCCCCGATGTCTTATGCAAGAGTTGCTGCCCGGAGCAATGAAGACTCCTTTAAGGCAGATGGAGTTACAAAGCAAACAGCTTATGGTGCACAGGCAAGAATGTATTATAGCAGCCGCACAATGGGTGGCTGGAGACTGACAGGGATTTCTGAGCTTTTCTGAAAAAATAAAAAAACACCTTGACTTAGAGGGAAAAGAGTATTATAATATTCTATTATAGTAAAGTGATAAACCGAAATTTGATATTTACGGCATTATTTTATCCCGAAAGGCTGGTGCAAACATTATGGAAATCAAAATCACCAAAACAACTACCGAAAGAGTATGCCCCCCCGAAAACGAGCTTGGTTTTGGAAGAATATTTTCAGATCATATGTTCGTTATGGATTACGAAGAAGGCAAGGGCTGGCATGATGCGAGAATAGTTCCCTTTGGAAATCTTTCCCTTCATCCTGCATCAACTGTTCTTCATTACGGCGCAGAGATATTTGAGGGTCTTAAAGCATATAGAGCAGAGGACGGAAGCGTAAGGCTTTTCAGACCTATGGAGAATATAAAACGCATGAATACTTCTGCCGAGCGTATGTGTTTGCCTCTGCTTGATGAGGCGGATTTTCTCGAAGCATTGACGGTTTTTGTAAGACTTGAAGAAAAATGGGTTCCAAAATCCTTTGGTACATCGCTTTATCTGCGTCCCTTTATGTTTGGAAACGACGAGCATTTGGGCGTTCATGGCGTTAAGAGTGCGACCTTTATGATAATTGCTTCTCCAAGCGGAAGCTATTATGCTGAGGGTATCAACCCCGTTAAGATAATGATAGAGAGCGAGGACGTTCGTGCTGTAAGAGGCGGAACAGGCTTTGCAAAATGCGGCGGAAACTATGCTGCCTCAACAAGAGCCGGCGAGAGAGCGGCAAAGAAGGGCTACACTCAGGTTCTTTGGCTTGACGGAGTTGAGAGAAAGTATATCGAAGAGGTTGGCGCAATGAACGTAATGTTCAAGATAGACGGTAAGATCGTTACACCTGCGCTCACAGGATCAATACTTCCCGGTATAACAAGAAAGAGCTGCATAGAGGTTCTTCATGATATGGGATATGAGGTTGAGGAAAGACTTCTTTCGATAGACGAGCTTGTTGACGCTATGAAGAGCGGTAAGCTTGAAGAGGCGTGGGGTTGTGGAACTGCGGCGGTTGTTTCTCCAATTGGAACGCTCTGCTATGAGGATGTTGAGTATACCGTAAACGGTGGTGGAATCGGAGAGGTTACTTCAAAGCTTTATGATATGCTCACGGGAATCCAGTGGGGTAAAAAGGAAGACACCTACGGCTGGATATATAAGATCTGATATATAAGGGATGCTTCATAAAAGAAGCATCCCTTATTGTAAAAAGGGGTTACAAATACCCAAAAGCTTTAAATATGGGCTATAGCCGAAGGAGGCGAAAAACAAGATATTTTTCCACATATAACAATAAAGAAGAAAAAGATGAACAGAAAACGCGGAAATAATATCCGCGTTTTTTTAAACCTATGCGGATGTGTGAAAAATGCACAGTTTTTTGCCGCCTTTTTTCTACTTTTTGTACAAAACGATAAAATGGCGAAAAAACTAAAAATATGCTTGACAAAAATCTCTTTATACATTAAAATATAACATAAAGATTACGATGGGAAAAAGGTTCACGATGCAGCAAAGAGAGCCGTCGGTTGGTGTAAGACGGTGTGCGCAGTGTTATCCGTCTCCTCCCTGAATCCCCGACCGAAAGGTGCGGCAAAGGTGTGCGTGCTCAGTAGACTCGGGCGGGATCTCCCGTTATAGAGAAGTCTTGTTGATGGACAGGGCAGAGAGTGGGCGGCACAGCCGTCAATGCAGAGTGGTACCGCGGAGAATATATAAACATCTTCGTCTCTTTTATGCAAAAGTTTATGGCTGTTTGCGTAAAAGGGATTTTTTGTTTTTTTACCCTGTACAGCCGAAAGACTGAAAGGAGTTTTACCCATGACAAACACTTCAATGAAAAATGTGAGCAAATATGCGCCCCAATTCTTCGCGCCAAGCGGCATTACAATGGATTGGATGAAAAAGACTATGATAGAAAAGCCGCCACACTGGTGCAGTGTTGACCTTAGAGACGGCAATCAGGCTCTTATCGTTCCTATGAGCCTTGAAGAAAAGCTGGAGTTTTTCAAGCTTCTTTGCAAGGTAGGGTTTAAGGAAATTGAAATAGGCTTTCCAGCAGCATCTGAAACAGAGT
>JAZNCT010000087.1:0-15399 GCA_045587665.1 Eubacteriales bacterium | reverse complement strand
GAAAGCCAAGGCTTACAAGATGAAGATGGACGCAATGAAAAGACAAGGAGAACGCACCGACCTTACTTTGTCGCCAATGGCAACAAAGTCGGCAATCGACAGCGCGGCAAAGATTGGAAGTGCTGCGGGAGAAAGCCGCGACCAAGTATTCCGCTATATCCGTCTTAATTTGCTTATCCCCGAACTGCTTGATATGGTGGACGAGGGGCGCATAGCATTTCGTCCCGCCGTAGAGCTTTCGCATTTGCAGGAGCAAGAGCAGTACGATTTGCTAACTACGATTGAAAGCGAGGATGCCACACCTTCGCTTAGTCAATCCATTCGTATGAAGCGGCTCAGCCAAGACGGCAAATTGGATATGGACACCATCTTTGATATTATGACCGAGGAAAAGCCGAACCAAAAAGAAACGGTCAAGATACAGAGAGAAAAACTCGACAGGTATTTCGGACGCGGTGTTCC
Source organism: Eubacteriales bacterium (assembly GCA_045587665.1). Lineage (GTDB taxonomy): Bacteria > Bacillota > Clostridia > Oscillospirales > CAG-272 > SIG710. The sequence continues at coordinate 14,937 of JAZNCT010000087.1, read as the reverse complement.
CGTGGCGAAGATAGAAGCCACCATATTAAATCTCTTGGAGCAAGAACGTATCCGTCAGATAAAGAAACGCAGTGAGCGCGAGGACAGATGAAAGGAGAGTGCCTATGATAAAGAAAATAGAAATGCCCGACGTTCGCGGCGTTATCATTCGTGAACCAATCAATATTGATGAGCCGATCATTTTGGATGACCACATTCCGCACCCAAGACCTTATACAAATGATAGGCGTGATTTGCGCGTCATCCCTTATCCTACGGCACTCAATTTTACGAAGCGTATCGGAACGGTGGACTATGAGGTGAACACCCACTTTACCGAGGAAGGCAAAAGCACTTTGCTTTCGCAGTTTCGGGATCTGATACTATCCCAAAAGCTGACCGACGACCTAATGTGACAGAATTGCAAGGATGCGCCGGGCATTGTATAATAAGGCTACCTTACAGCAATGCTCGGCTTTAAGAAAGGAAAAGGTGAATTTATGACAAAACAAGCCGAGAACAATAAAATAACCGCCCTTTACTGCCGTCTGTCACAAGACGACGGTAGAGATGGTGATAGTAATTCAATTGTGAATCAAAGGGAGATCTTATCTCAATACGCTCGTTCCAATGGTTTTCACAATACACAGTTTTTCGTAGATGATGGTATTTCGGGTACGACCTTCGACCGCCCCGATTTTCAACGTATGCAGCGGATGATTGAGAACGGCGAAATAGGAACGGTCATCGTCAAAGACCTCAGCCGTTTCGGGCGTAACTATCTTGACGTCGGCAAGTATGTGGAAATCAAATATCCCTCGCTTGGTGTTCGTTTCATAGCTATTCAAGAGAACGTTGACACCTTGAAGAACGTTGGCACGGAGATGATGCCGTTTAACAACATCTTCAACGAGTGGTATGCCGCGCAAACGAGTAAGAAAATCCGTGCGGTATGGAAATCTAAGGCGGACAAGGGGGAGCGCGTTTCCTCTACCGTGCCATATGGATACAAGAAGTCTGAGGACGATCCAAAGCAATGGCTTGTGGACGAACCTGCGGCAAGAGTAGTTCGCCGTATCTTTGAGCTGTGTATCGAAGGACTCGGTCCTATGAAGATTGCAAGAAGGTTGGAGGATGAGAAAATCCTAACTCCAACCGCATATTTGATCGCAAGCGGCAGAAAGACGCGAAACAAAATATCCGCGCGCGGTGAATATGCTTGGGAAACAAGCTCTATTGAGCATATCTTGGAGAATAGGCAATATACGGGTTGTACTGTTAATTTCAAAAGCTCCATCGTCAGCTACAAGGTACACAAGAAGGTTATCAATCCCGAGGACGAGTGGCAGATTATCCCGAACACCCAAGAAGCAATTATTGGCGAGGACACATTCAACCGCGTTCAAGAGTTGCGCGAGAACCGCAGACGGAACACCGCCACGGGCAGAGAAAGTCTGTTTTCGGGACTTCTGTACTGTGCCGATTGCAAATCTAAGCTTTATTTCTGCGCAGCAAAGAGTGTAAAAGAAAATCAAGAATTTCATAGGTGCTCCGCATACAAGGAAAACCGTGGCACTTGCTCTATCCACTTCATTCGTGAAGTCGTTTTGCGAGAAATGGTACAGGAGCTTGTCCGTCGAGTTGCGATATTCATTCAGCAGTATGAAGCGGTATTCCTCTATATGTATTCTAAAAAGCACAATCTAACGAAAGCAGCGGATATGAGGAATATGAAAGCGGAGATTGAACGTAACAAACGCAGGATTGCCGAAATCGACACGATGATTGAAGGTCTTTACGAAGCCAACGTGCTTGGCAAGATCAACGATGAGCGATTTTCCAAGATGATGGGTAAATACGAAACTCAACAAAAGACGCTTGTTGAGGAAACCAAGAAATTGGAACGCGCATTGGAACAAGCGGAGCAAGATAAGGTTGATCTTCGCGTGTTCCTTGAAACAATCCGTAAGTGTATCGACATTGAGGAACTCACTCCCGCACTTGTCAACAGACTTATTCAGCGTATCGAGGTACACAAGAGCGAAAAGATCAACGGAAGAAAGCAGGTGCGCCTTGACGTTTACTTTACGGCAGTAGGTCTGATCAACATTCCCGACGAAAAGGAACTCTTTGAAATGATGCAGGAAATCCAAAGTGCTAAAAGCGCTTAAAACAAGGTACAAAAACAAGAATACGGCATATCTCTTGCGAAATATACCGTATTCTTGTAAAACTGTCCTTTAGCACCCGAGGCTAAAGCTGCAGAGTTTTTTTCTTCAAATAATTAACAAACTCGGGAAAGGCTATTTGGGGTTCGGGAAGCTCAGGATGCCATTTGCGCTCGTGCTCAAAGGATATGTAGCCGTCGTAGCCGTCAGCGTTCAGCATAGAAACGATCTTTTTTATCGGAATTTCACCTTTTCCGAAATCGGTCAACTCATTTTCTTTTCTAAAACAGTCAAATTCGTTTGGATCCATAATGTTGTCAAGCCCTCTTATCCCAAGTCCGCTGACACCGAGATCCTTGAGAAAACCGACAAATTTGTTCAGTGACCACTCACAGCAACCGAGAGTTGAGACACAAAGTTTCATTTTTTAAGCTCAGTTTATATTTTTAAGTTTGGTTAAAAGCTCTTCAAAATAAGAGGGCAGGGGAGTCTCAAAGTGCATTTTTTCTTTTGTTTTCGGATGAACAAATGATAGCTCGCCTGCATGGAGACACTGCCCGGATATCAGCTTGCGGTGAAGTGCCTCAAATTTTGTGCCCGAACCACCGTAAACATCGTCACCAAGTAAAGGATGCCCGATGCTTGACATATGAACTCTTATCTGGTGAGTTCTGCCGGTTTCGAGAACGCATTTTATATAGGTGAAGCTTCCGAAGCGTTCAATTACATTATAGTGCGTAACAGCTTCTCTTGCGCTTTCCGAATTGCGAAGGACCGCCATTTTTTTTCTGTCACTTGGGTGCCTGCCAATTGGGGCATCAACCGTCCCACAGTCCTGCTTGAAATTTCCGAGAGCAATTGCACTGTATATTCGGCTGACGGTGTGGTCCTTCAGCTGCTCTGAGAGAGCCAGGTGTGCATCATCATTTTTTGCAACAACAAGCAGACCGCTTGTGTCCTTGTCGATTCTATGAACAATTCCCGGTCGTATAACTCCACCAATGCCCGAAAGTGAATCGCCGCAGTGATAGAGCAGGGCATTGACAAGTGTTCCGCATAGATTGCCTGGGGCGGGATGAACCACCATACCTTTAGGCTTGTTTATAACCAAAAGCTCCGAATCCTCATAGATGATATCAAGGGGGATATTCTCAGGGAGAGCCTCAGAAGGCTCAGGCTCGGGAATAGTCACGCTATAGCTTTGATCGGATAGGACCTTTGTGCTTTTTGCCACTGTCTTGTCACCTAAAAGTATATTTCCGCTTTCGATAAGCTTAACCGCTGCAGAGCGTGTCAAGGGAAGAACCGATGCAAGCCAGGCATCTATCCGTTTTCCGCTATGCTCTTCAGTTACCTTTATTATTTGCGTCATTTTGTTCCTCTTTCTTTGCACTGTCATCAAAGAAGAAAACATATATAAGCACAAGTGCCGCACCAATGCAAACAAACGAGTCGGCAACATTGAATATTGCAAAATTGATAAGTCTGAAATCAATAAAATCAACAACATATCCAAGCAGAGTTCTGTCTATCATGTTGCCGATTCCACCGCCAATAATAAAGGAAAGTCCAATGCTGCAACATTTGCTTTTGGGTGGATATTTAATTATATAGATTATAAGACCTACAATTGCAAGAGTTGAGACTATCATAAATACCCAACGGTGATCCTGAAGAATACCAAAAGCAGCACCCTTATTTTGATGATATGTGAGATGCAAAGCTTCATTTATTATGGGAAATGTGCCCACCGGCTGTAAATATTTAACGGCTAAAAGCTTTGTTGCTTGATCAAGCAACACCGTGCCGATGATGATCAAAAATGATAATATCATATTCACTCCAAAAGAATTGGGATTTTTGATACAAGTATCGAAAATCCCAATTCGAATTTTTTGATCGAAATCAGATCAAAGAGAATCAATAATGTTCTTGCAGCGCTGGCAGATAAATCCGTCTTCGGTCATCTCGCCTTCCTCACAGTAAGCCCAGCAGCGATCACACTTGTGTCCGCTTGCTGTTTCAACCTTAACTCCAATTCCGCTTTCTGTATCCGAGAATACACCCTCGGGAGCGTTTCCGCTGACAAGCTCTACCCCCGAAACGATGAATACGGTTTTCAGCTCTTCTGCAAAGCCTGCAAAAGTGCCGTATACCTCGGCATCGGAAGCATAGATAGTAACCTTTGCATCGAGAGATTTACCTATGAGCTTAGAAGCACGGGCTTCTTCGAGAGCCTTCATGATGTCATCGCGGAGAGCAAAGAGCTTATTCCACCTTGCTTCAATATCGGCAAATTCATAGACTGTTTCATATTCGGGCATAGGATTAAGGAATACGCTTTCCGTATTTTCATTCTCTGTGTGTGGCATAGCCTTCCAGATCTCTTCTGCAGTAAAGGAGAGCATGGGAGCGATAAGCCTTGTGAGGGAGCTGAGAATGATGAACATAGCTGTTTGAGCCGCCCTTCTGCCTTCGCTATCTTTCTTTTCAACATAAACTCTGTCCTTTGTTATGTCTATATAGAGCTTGGAGAGAGTCGTGGTGCAGAAGTTGCAGACTTCGTGATAAACAATATGGAATTCATAGCTGTTATAAGCATCGCGGCAGGTTTTTACCAGCTTGTTAAGCTCGGTGAGAGCCCACTTATCAATTTCATAAAGCTTGTCAAGGCTTACCATATCCTTGCTCGGGTCAAAATCTGTAGCAGGATCGCCCAGGTTTGCCATAATGATACGAGAAGTGTTTCTGATCTTTCTGTAAGCTTCTGAAAGCTGCTTGAATATAGGATCTGAAACACGAACGTCAACTCTGTAGTCACTTGAAGCAACCCAAAGACGAACAAGGTCTGCACCATATTTTGTGATCACCTCTTCGGGGGCGATAGAGTTGCCAAGAGACTTGTGCATAGCCTTGCCTTCGCCGTCAACTACCCAGCCGTGAGTAAGAACCGTTTTAAAGGGTGCGCCCTGACCCTTTGCACCCACCGCGGTAAGGAGAGAAGACTGGAACCAACCTCTATATTGGTCAGCACCTTCAAGATACATATCAGCAGGCCATTTTTGTTCAGGGTTGTTTTCGATAACAGAGAAGTGAGTTGAGCCGGAGTCGAACCAACCGTCAAGGGTATCGGTCTCCTTGAAGAAGTGAACACCGCCGCAATGAGGGCACTTAAAGCCTTCGGGCAAAATGTCCTTTGCTTCCTTTATATACCAAGCATTTGAACCCTCTGCACCGAACAGGGCAGAAACTGCTTCAATTGTTTCATCTGTGCAAACAGGCTTTTTGCAATCCTCGCAATAGAAAACGGGAATGGGCAGACCCCAATGACGCTGTCTGGAAATACACCAGTCAGCTCTTTCTTTGATCATGGAGACCATTCTGTCGCCGCCCCAGGCAGGGAGCCATTCAACATCCTCGCAAGCCTTTGCAGCTTCGTCCTTAAATGCGTCAACCGAGCAGAACCACTGAGGTGTAGCACGGAAGATGATAGGATGCTTGCATCTCCAGCAGTGAGGATACTGGTGCATGATCTCCTCTGAAGCAAAGAGAGCACCGCTCTGTTTCATATCCTCAAGGATAGCCTTGTTGGAATCCTCATAATACATTCCGGCAAACTTACCTGCGTCCTCTGTTTGATAACCCTTGTCATCAACGGGAACGATGATATCCATATTATAGCGGCGGCAGGTGATATAGTCGTCGGCGCCAAATCCGGGGGCTGTGTGAACACATCCTGTACCGCTTTCCATAGTAACATAATCGGCGTTTACAACAATGCTTTCTCTGTCAATAAATGGATGAGAGGCCTTCATAAACTCAAAGTCACGGCCGCGCATGGACTTAACAAATTCATAGCTCTCAATGCCTGCTGCCGCCATTGTTTTTCCGGTGAGGGCAGACGCGAGAATATAGAAATTGCCGTCAGATGCCTTTACAACCGAGTATTCTTCATCAGGATGAAGAGCTATAGCAAGGTTGCCGGGCAGAGTCCATGTTGTTGTTGTCCATATGATAAAATATGTTTTGTCAAGGTCGCAAACATCGGCTATCTTGCCGAGATCGTCCTTAACCTTAAACTTAACATAAATAGATGTGCAGGCAATGTCCTTATATTCTATCTCAGCCTCAGCAAGGGCGGTTTCATCGTGGTTACACCAATAAACGGGCTTAAGACCCTTATAGATGTAGCCTTTTTTGAACATTTCTCCAAAGACTTTAACTTCGCGGGCTTCAAATTCGGGAGCCATTGTGAGATAGGGCTTTTCCCAATCGGCAACAACACCGATGCGCTTAAACTGACCCATTTGAATATCCACAAAATTCTGAGCAAACTGGTGGCAGGCACTGCGGAATTCCGGAATTGACATCTTTTTGCGGTCGATCTTGTTCTTTTTGATGATAGCGCTTTCGATAGGCATACCGTGGTTATCCCAGCCGGGAGTGAATGGAACGCTATGACCCATCATGTGTTTTGATTTATTGATAAAGTCCTTGAGGATCTTGTTCATAGCGGTTCCCATATGGATATTTCCGTTAGAGAAGGGAGGGCCGTCATGAAGAACATAGCGAGGCTTATCTTTGTTTGAATCAAGCATCTTGTTATAGAGATCGATGCTTTCCCAATACTTTATAGTGTCGGGTTCTCTCTGGGGTAGATTTGCCCTCATTGAAAAGCTTGTTTGGGGCAGATTGAGCGTACTTGTGTAGTCCTTTGGCATAGCTTAAGGTCTCCTTAAAAATTTATATATATGGTGTTGATTTCTTTTCCATAACCTTTTGGTTAAGATCGTTTAGTGTGTTCTTTATTTTTGAAAGCTCAGATGGGCCTGCTTTTTTGGGGTTCTCTCTCCAAACAGGGCCAAGGGGGATAAAATCATTTTTTATCTCAAGTGGGGACTGCGCTGCCGCAACAGCCTCTATGCTCTCTTCGCTTTTTTCTTCTTCTTTTGTCTGCTTTGGCATATCATCTTGGGAATCTTCTTCAGATGCAAAAACCATTTCTTCTTTCTGAGGGATCGTGGCGATTGGGGCAGACTCCTCTCTCTCAGCTTTTTCGGGAAGCCCTTCCGGAAGAATGGGCATAACGGCAAAGCTTTCAACCCTATCAATCATTTGTCTCAATTCGGTAAGTAGAGAAGAATTGAAGCTGTTATAGCTTCTGTCAAGCTTTTCGATGAGATCTCTGCGCTTGTCGATCTCGGCATCAAGCTCAGCTATCATAGCACTGCGCTTTTTTGCTTCCTCTTCCGCTATTATTTCCGCTTTTGCATTTGCTCTTGCAATTATCTCGCTTGCAGAAGCTTTTGCACCGGTAACAAGATCCCTTGCTTCACCGAATTTTTCTCTGTATCCGTTATAAACAGATTCGATCCTTGCAAGATTTTCGCCCATTTCGCTGAGCTTTTTCTTTAGTGAATCATTTTCGTTTTCAAAATTTTGAAGCTTTTTGTTCAGCTCTGTTTTTGCATCAATAAGATCGTTGTTTGCGATCTCAAATTCGCGATTGGCATCTTCAAGCTCGTCGCAGTAGCGAAGAAGGGCATCTATTGCGGCATCTACCTCTTCGGTATTATAACCGCGCATACTTTTGTTGAATTTTCTGTCGAAATGTTCAGAAACGCTCATTTTTGCCCTCCTTTAAATATATTTTTTTGCAAGTAGCCTGAGGCGTCCTTTTCTCGTTTCCTCCGTGATGTCCGATATAATGAATTTGCCAACTCCTCTTATAGAAAGAGTGCAGCCGTTTTCAATCTTGAAGTCGGTTTTGGCACAGGGGGAGTAGTTTACCTCGACCAGCCCCGATAGAATGAGCTGTTTAGCTTTTTCTCTGCTTTCTGATAGGAGAGAAGAAACAACGCAATCAAGCCTGTTTGAGGCAAGGGTATCACGTATATCTTTCATCTTTCTTTCAAATGAAAAAACGCTGCTCGGGGGGAGTTCTTCGATCTTGATCTTGTCAGAGCCAATTCTTTCACAGCCGCTTTTTATAAGATCTGCAACAGCGGGCAGGGCAAAGAGAACTGCGCTGAAATCACTTTCAACACATATGTCGCCAATGGCACTACGCTCGATTCCCATATTGAGAACAGCTCCAAGATAATCTCTGTGAGAAAGCTTCCGATAGCCGCTTCCTCTGATGCGAAGGGCCTTGACATGGGATGAAATCTCCTCCGAGGCAAGCTCTGAAAGCTCACTCATGTCAAAATCATCTCCAAGTGCATCCGCATAATAAGAGGGGAGAAAGAAAAGGCATTTGCGCTCAGCCTCTTGATATCCGCCATAAAAAACTGTTTTGGATCTAACTCCTCTGCTTTTTATATATTCCTCCGCAAAATAAAGCTCCGCGGGGTCAAGAAAAGCACAGGAAGTAATATAGCCTCTGTCTGCCTCACGGCAAAGATCGTCAATGCGGGCAGACAGCAGCCTTCTTTTTGCCTCATCCATAGAACGAAAGGGCAGATGAAAGCAGGATAAGCAAAATGTAGGTTATAAAGAAGGGAATATCTATCGGAACAGTTCGCAGTGAATCGAAACGCTCAAGCAAAAGTCTGACAGGATAGATAATGGGCTCAGTAATTCCGTAAACAAAAGCCTCTATCTTGTTGTCATCATCAAGCGGCAGCCACGAAAGTATGGCGCGAACGAGCATTGCCAGCTGAAGAACCTCAATGAGGCAAATGCAAACATTGCTTATAACATAGGTTAAAGTGCCCAAGATTTCCTCCTAAAAACCGATAACGACAGCCGACAAGTTTAAACCACCGCGCCGCCGTTATCACGATACAACAATTTGCACCCCATAAAATGCGGCGCAAATCGTTAATAAATATTACAGATCAATAGCCGAAGAAACCGTTTGTTTCGCCGGCGGGAGCCTGAGGCTGAGCAGCCTCTGCCGCAGGAGCCTTATCGTTGCTTATAGCAACATTCTGGGGAGTGATAACATAAGCGTTGTTAGCAACCTTTTTGATCTCTCCGCCGATAGAGTATGCAACTCCGAAGAGGAAGTCGATAAGTCTTCTTGATGTATCCTTATCCGCATCCTCAAGGTTAAGTACAACAGTGCGCTTGTTCAGAAGATGCTCTGCAATAGCAGGACCGTCTTTGAACTCGGAAGGCTTAACGACCTTCAGCTCGATAGCTGCACCGTTGATAGACATACCGCCGCCAACAGGAGCGGAAACGGGCTGTGAGGGAGTATATGAAAAGCTCTGAGGCTGAGGCGCGGGCTGGGGATCTACGGGCGCTTCCTCGGGAGCTTCATCATAACCGCTGTCAAAGCCGTCATAATAGTCGTCGTAGTTGTCTGCGTATGCGTCGTTTACCTGATTGTTTCTCTTGAATTTATCCAACATTCCCATTGTTGAATCCTCCGCTTTATGTTTATTTATTATTTTTTAAAAAAGCTTCTTCCGATTCTCACTATGGTTGAACCGCACTCTATAGCTTCTTCAAAGCTGTCGCTCATTCCCATAGAAAAAACGGGCTCTATATTATTATGAACGATTTTTCGCCAAATGTCAAGAAAAAGTTTATAAGTTTCACCAAAATATTTTAAATAATCCGATTTTTCTTCACATTTTGGTGCCATTGTCATACATCCTCGCAGATTTAATGAAGAAAAATTCATAATTTCGCAACAAAATGCTTCAACATCCTCCGGCATTACACCGCCCTTGCTTTCTTCTCTGCCGCAGTTTATCTCTACAAGAACATCCATAACGATGCCGTGCTTCTTAGCCTGCTTATCAATTTCTGCAGCAAGCTTTAAGCTGTCAAGAGAGTGGATCATGGACACCTTGTCTATGATATATTTGACCTTGTTTGTTTGCAGTGAGCCGATAAAATGTATATCCACATTTTCGCGGTCTATATATTCATAGTGCTCCAGGAGCTGCTGAACTCTGTTTTCTCCTATGAGTCGTATGCCTGTTTGCTCGGTCAGGTGTCTAAGCTCCTGAGGCTCGCAGTATTTTACTGCGGCGGCAACAGAAACATTTTGTGCATAAGGCGACTTTGATTTTGCCGCATTTATTCTGTTTAAAACTTCTTCAGCATTTTTATCAATATATTCAAATGACATATTCTTGCTCCGATCAGTAAAATACCATTCCGTTTTCAAGATCTTTTCCCGAAACGATTATCTTATCATAAAGGCTGATATATGAATATTTTTGCGTCGGCAGTTGTGCACTCTCGTCAGCACTGTCGCCCTGAGTGTCATTACTTAGGGGATCATCCTCAGAAACGATATAATACCCGTCCACTTCAAGCAAAATATTGATCCTCTTGAAAACAACAGTACTTCCGTACAGGGTGTAGACTCCCTTTTCGCCGTCAATTATTCTGACAGCTGTTGTAGGTATTCTGTAACCCGCTGTGCTTGAAAGGACTATCTCAACATTTTGTCTGCGCTGATAAGAAAAGCCCTGGGGCATTTCACAGCATGAAAAAACGGCAACCGCTCTTTCATTTGATGCTTCTGTTAGAATTCTTTCTGCCAAGAGAAAAATTTTTGTTTCGTAATTATAGGGAAAAATGCCTTCATATGTTTCGCCTATCTCCAGCCTTTCGGCATCTTTTTTGTTGAGAGGCATCGCTATATACCATTTATAGCTTTCCGCTATTTTACCAACAGGGGTCTTGCCGTTTTCGCTTGTGACAGCCTGTGGATCTTTTTCGATAAGTTCATAAAATGAGCTTAATGTCAGATCATTTAATGCTTTTGTAGTGAACAGATTTTCGTAGCCATCTATATCAGAAAAGAAGTAGCCACTCATATCCGAAACAACAGTTTCAGTGCGCCCGGTAAGCTTTGACGTCAGCTCATTCTTTTTGGCACTGAAAGTGCTTTCCTCTGCCGAAAAATCCTTTACTTCGCCTGTGATAAGCTGACGGCGGTTCATCTGGATAAGCAGATTGTCTGTTGAGCGCATTGCGTGGCTGTATTTGCCATCGGCAATATTTGAAAGTATCATACTGTAATATGAGGTGATCTTTTGATCAACTGTTTCGGTGTCGGTATTTGCCGCACCAAGCTGAACCTTGCTTTCTTCGAGAATGGAAAGCTTTTTTTCGATCTCCTCAAGCTGAGTATGGATCGAATAGCCGGCACTGTCTGAGAAAGACTGGGCAACAGCCTGCTTTATTCCCACCTTTTCACCGTTTGATGCCATATAATTTACTGCACCGCTAAAGGAGGAATATAGATAGTGTTCATCTCTGAAAATATAGCCGTTTTCGGAGATCACATCCTGATTTGTTCTGATCTCGGCACTTATGGTGGTTATATCGGTGGTAAACCCGGTTATAAGGTGGTGAACTATGTAAAATATCAGGGCAAAGGCAAGGATAACGGAAAGGAGATATAAACCGACTTTTTTCAGATATTTCGTATCCATTTTGCCGCTCCTCTTTTTTTACATACTTTTGTTTATTATACCACTAAATCCATGATTGTTAAAGAGTTTTGAAGCAATGTTTACAATCTCTTCAAATGTTTTTGTTAGATAGGCGTCTTTTTCAGAGCATACTGATATCCAGTTTATTTCTTTTTTTGCCATAAACCAGGTCATCTGCCTTTTTGCGTAATGTCTTGTGTCGGTTTTCAGAGCCGCGATGGTGTCGTCCAGAGAGCAAGCTCCCGAAAAATAAGGCATAAGCTCTTTATATCCAATAGCTTGTCCTGCGGTTGTGCTTGGGTTGAGAAATCCTTTTTCATAAAGATCTTTTGCTTCGTCCAAAAGCCCGCTTTTCAGCATAATGTCAACTCTTTTGTCTATTCGGTCGTAAAGAATATCGCGGTTTTTATATTCAAGACCGATGATCAGCGCATCGAAAAGAGATCCTTTGTCTCTTGATATAGCATCGAGCTCGGTTTTTGTTTTTCCGGTTGTGTGGTATACCTCAAGAGCCCTTATGACCCTGCGGACATTGTTCTGATGGATCGCTTGGGCAGCTTCGGGGTCAACAAGTGCCAGCTTTTCGTGGAGATAAGAAGGACCGTGAAGCTGTGCCAGCCGCTCCATTTCGGCTCTGAACAGAGGGTCCTCTGTTGCACCGTCGTCTCTTGTCCCTCTCAGAACACTGTCAAGATATAGTCCTGTTCCGCCACAAAAGATAGGCAGTTTTCCTCTTGAGGCAATATCATGGACACATTCTGTTGCCATGATAGCATAATCCGAGCAACTGAATTTTTGCAGGGGATCGCATATGCTTATCATATGATGCGGTATGCCCTGCATTTCTTCCAGGGTTGGCTTTGCTGTGCCGATGTCCATTTCCTTATATATCTGCATAGAGTCGCAGGATATGATCTCTCCGTCAAATCTTTTTGCAAGCTCAATGGATAGCGATGTTTTTCCGCTTGCGGTTGGCCCAACTATGGCCGCTATCTTAATTTTTCTATCAGAAGTCATAATGCACCTCCGTCCGCAGATAATTATATCATATTATTTAGAGGAAATCAATAGAAAAGTACCGACCCGCATACGGATCGGTACTGTTTTTAAAAGCTTGTTTGTTCTCCTTCGGGTATAGAAACTCCCGATGCGGGTATCTTCAGCTTTTTAAAGCCCTTTGAATCAAAGGAAGCTTCAAAACCCACATAAGCCTTTGTCAGTTTGCTGCCTTTTTTCAGTGTGAAAACATTAACACCTGCGGCACTTCTTGTAGCCTTTTGCGGTATGAGAGAGGACTTGACAACTATCGCCTTTTTATCAGAGGATATCATAAGGATATCTAAGGGCTCTGTTTCATAGAACACGCCAACGATAGGAGAGACATTGGAATAAGCTCCAATGAGCTTGCGGCGATTGCCCTTTGTTTGATAAGCAGAGGCAGGAACTCTGACGCCTTTGCCGTTTTCAAAGATGAAAATAAAATTTTCATTTTCGGGATAGCTGTTTTGGATACGCATAAAAATCGGCTTTTCGCCCGGTTCCATTTCAAGCTTTGCGGGGAGAAAATCGCCAAGCGCAGAGGCCTTTGTACATTCAAAATCTGAAGCCTTGGCTCTGTATACCTGACATCTGTTTGTAAAGAACACAAGATCGCTGATATTTTCACCGTCAAAGCTCTGAGAAAGCTCGTCACCCTCTTTGAATTTCTGCTCATCGTTACCTTTCAGCGATTGGAAGGTTATCTTTTTGAAATAGCCTTCTTTCGAGAGAACCAGCTTAACATTATAATTTTCAACAGCTTCCTCTTCTTCATATTCCGACTCTTCACCCGAATAAATGATAGAAGAAAGACGCGGTTTTCCATATTTTTTCTTTATTTCCTGAAGCTGCTTGACGATATAATTTTTTATTTTAATCTCGTCTCCAAGCAGCTCTTCAAGCTCTGCAATTTCCTTTTGAAGCCCCTCTATTTCGCGAATCCTGTTAAGTATATATTCACGGTTGAGATTGCGCAGCTTTATATCTGCAATATATTCTGCCTGGATCTTGTCGATAGAAAAGCCCTCTTCAAGATTGGGGATAACATCCTCTTCCTTCTCTGTTTGGCGTATTATGCGTATTGCCTTGTCGATATCAAGAAGTATTTTTCCAAGACCAAGCAGCAGGTGAAGCTTAGCCCGCTTTTTTTCAAGGTCAAAGGTCAGCTCTCTTCTTACGCACCCAATTCTGAAGCTTATCCATTCGGTAAGTATTTCCGTTATGCCCATTTGTCTTGGCGCAGAGTTTATGAGTATGTTGAAGTTGCATTTAAAGCTGTCTTCAAGAGGCGTTGATTTGAACAGCTTTTTCATCAGCTTGTCCGGGTCAACTCCCCTGCGCAGATCAAGAGTCAGCTTAAAGCCCTCAAGGTCGATCTCGTCTCTGAAATCTGTGACCTCTTTCAGCTTGCCCTCTTTTATCATATCACCTATTCTTTTCATTATCTGCTCGATAGAGGTTGAATAGGGGATTTGCAGTACATCTATGCAATTTTCCTTTTTGTCATAGCTGTAGACAGATCTGATGCGAACAGATCCGCTGCCTGTTTCATATATCTGGCGCATCTGTGCTTCGTCATAAAGTATCTCGCCGCCGCCCGAAAAATCGGGAGCTTTTATCAGCTGCATTATTTTTTCTGTTGAGGTCTTTGGGTTTTTCAGCAGTGCGATAGTACCGTCGCAGACCTCGGAAAGGTTAAAGGAGCATACGTTTGATGCCATACCAACCGCAATTCCCGTGTTGGGTGTTACAAGAACGTTAGGAAAGGTGGTTGGCAGCAGTGTTGGTTCCTTCAGCGTGCCGTCGTAGTTATCTATCATGTCAACGGCATTTTTATCTATGCCGCGAAAAAGCTCTTCACAGAATTTTTCCAGCTTACATTCGGTATATCGTGAGGCAGCATACTGCATATCAGAGCTATATTGCTTACCAAAGTTACCCTTTGAATCAACAAAAGGGTGAAGAAGCGTTGCATTGTCTCTTGTCAGTCTCACAAGAGTTTCATATATAGCCGCATCGCCGTGGGGGTTCAGCTTCATAGTCTGTCCCACTATGTTTGCGCTTTTTGTACGGTTTCCGCCAAGAAGCCCCATTGTGTACATTGTGTAAAGAAGCTTTCTGTGAGAGGGCTTGAGACCGTCGATCTCCGGAATAGCTCTGGAAATTATAACGCTCATAACATAGGGCATATAGTTTTTTTCTATAGTTTCTGTTATGGGCTGGAGCACAGGCTCGGAGTAAACTATTTCGGCGTCGGCCACCGCCGATTTCTTTTTCTTTGCCATAGCGTGAAATATACCTTTCTTAAAGCTTTTTTATCGTGTGTGCAGCGGCTCTTATCATTCTGT
>JAZNCT010000086.1:0-3070 GCA_045587665.1 Eubacteriales bacterium | reverse complement strand
GCAGCAGGAGCTGTCAGTGGTCAGATGGGCGAAATGTTCAAGGGCTTTGGTGCCGTTCCCACAGCTGATGCAGATCAGCCCAAGAAAATTCTTTGTCCCAATTGCAATAGCGAAGTTCCCGAAAATGCCAAGTTCTGCCTTGAATGCGGCAGCAAGATTGAACTGCTTGGCGAAAATGAAGTGATCTGCCCTGCATGCGGCAAGAAGACCCCCAAGGGCAAGTTCTGCATTGAGTGCGGAACTCCCCTGATTGCCAAGTGCGCAAATTGCGGTGCAGAGCTTCCTAACGGTGCAAAGTTCTGTCTGGAATGCGGTCAGAAAGTGTAAGAGGTGCGTAATATGAAAAAGTATATTAAAAGCTATGTGATTTTTTGGGCTATTCTCCTTGCGCTTTTCAATGTGATTGCTTTTGTTTCTCCCGGTTGGATTGGCTATGAAAAGTATGTGGGCGCATTTTGGGCAGGCTATGTCTTCATCATGATCTCTTTCGTGGGTCAGCTTATCTGCGCCATCTTCACCCTTCGTGAGACTAACGCCACCAAGCTTTTCTATAAGCTCCCCATTTTAACTATCAGCTACACCGGCCTCATTGTGGCTTTCGTTGTGGGCGGTCTGTGCATGCTGTTCTATCCCCTTAAAAGTTGGATATGCATTCTCGCTTGCGTTATCACCCTTGCCGCAGTTGCACTGCCCATTGTGAAGGTAAGCGCCGCTGCTGATGCTGTGGCAGAGATTGATAAGAAAGTCAAGGCCAACACCTTCTTCATCAGATCCCTCACTGTTGATGCTGAAACTCTGATGAACAAGGCATCCACTTCCGAAGCTAAAACTGCCGCCAAGGAAGTTTATGAGGCAGTCCGCTATTCCGATCCCATGAGCAATCCCGCCCTCGCTTCCGATGAGGCTCAGATCACCATCAAGTTCAATGAATTCTCCAATGCCATCACCAACGGTGTCGGTGATGCAACCGAGCTGGGGGAGGAACTCCTTGTTCTGCTCAAAGCCCGCAACAGCAAGTGCAAGCTGCTGAAGTGAAACTCCTAAGATAAAACAAACCGGAGGTTAGAAAGATGAAGAGACTGACTTGTGAAATGTGCGGAGGCACTGACCTTATAAAAGACGGCGGTGTATTCGTCTGCCAGTCCTGCGGCTGCAAGTATTCCGTTGAAGAAGCAAGAAAGATGATGGTCGAAGGCACTGTTGAGGTTCAGGGCGTTGTGCAGGTTTCCAATGCCGCACAGGTGAGCAATTTGCTTAACATGGCACGTAACGCATATGACTCAAAAAACTATGTCAAGACTGAGGAGTTCTGCGACCAGGCTTTGGCCATGGACGACAAGAACTACAATGCTTGGAAGCTTAAAGCTGAAGCAATAAACTGCCAGACAAGTTCAGATAACCCTCGCATGCTGGAGGCATATAATTGCCTTATGACTGCCTATCGTGTGATAGGAAATAGTGTTGACAAAAAAGATAGGACTCACGAGATTGTTCAAACCTTCCATGACTGTATTGAAGGAGAGATTTATTTCTGGCTTAAGCAGTTTGAAAGCAAACGACCCACTGATATTGCTTTGCAAAAGGTAAAGAACACATATACCAACTGCCGCAGCATGATAAAGGATGCCTATGGGGAATTCGGGTATGAGTGCGAGGAGTATTTGAAGAACTTTGATAATTTCTTCATCAACAAGTGTAATTTGAGATGTGTGTCAGCTTGGAAAACCACTGTTGCCTATAATTATTTCCGTCAGGATTTAGATAATTTGGGTGCGAAATGGAATAGGAACCCTCTGCAAAAAGAGTATGGCACAGGCTATTTCAGACCCAACGAACAAATCAGATCCACCTTTGTTGATGAATCCCAAAATCTTGTTAATTTGCTTGAATACTGTACAGAGCTCTTTAATGAATTGACGGAACCAACACTCAAGAAAAACATCTATAACAACCTTGCGTACTTTACAAGAGTCCCAAGTGATCAAGTCAGCTACAAAGCAATGGTTTCTACTACCACTAACGGCTATGGCGCAGTTATGAACAGAACTGAATATTATGAAATCACCAACTGGCTCACTGATGCCGCAAAGATGAGTAGAATACGTACCGCAAAAATGTACGATGAAAAAGAGCAGCAGGCCATTGAAGAGGGACAACGAAAAGAGCGTGAGAAAAAGGCAAACGCCTATTGGAGTATACATATCGATGAAAAAAAGGCTCTGGAAGCAGAAAAAACTGCGCTTCAGGCTCGACTGAATGTTCTGCAGCAGGAGAAAGATTCTGTTTCGGGCAAGGAGCAAATTGCGGAATATCAAAAACAGATTGATGAGATTGCTGCAAGCAAAAATCAGTTGGGAGCTTTCAAAATAAAAGAAAAGAAAGCTCTTCAGGACAAGATAGACGCTATAAGTCTAAGAAAAAAAGAACTGGAGAAGTGTCGTGGAGCATCACAAGCTGAGGTGCAGTACAAGATCGATCCTATCTCCAAACGGCTCGAGGAAATCAACTTTAAGTTGGAGAATCCCACCGAATAACGAGTTTTAGGAGACAACACCATGGCACTATTCAAATGTAAAATGTGCGGTGGTACACTGGAAATCCAGGAAAACGCCACCGTTGCCACCTGCGAATATTGCGGCACTCAGCAGACCTTGCCCAAGCTGGACGATGACCGTTTGGCAAACCTGTATGACCGAGCCAACCACTTCCGCAGAAACAACGAATATGATAAGGCAATGAGAATTTATGAGCAGATTCTCATTGAGAATAACGCCGATGCGGAAGCTTATTGGTCTTTGGTGCTCTGCCATTACGGAATTGAGTATGTTGAAGATCCTTCTTCCCGCAAGCGCATTCCCACTGTGAACAGAGCCCAGTTCACCTCCATATTTGACGATGATAACTATAAGTCTGCCCTGCAGTATGCAGACGGATATCAGCGCAGCATTTATGAGGCTGAAGCCAAAGCCATCAACGAGATTCAGAAGGGAATTCTTGCGATCTCTCAAAAAGAAGAGCCCTATGATGTCTTCATCTGCTATAAGGAATCTGACGCTAACGGAAGAAGAAC
>JAZNCT010000085.1:0-25611 GCA_045587665.1 Eubacteriales bacterium | reverse complement strand
ATTTTTTCAGCTTTGCATATGTAGCCATAAGTTTCTTTGTTCCAACCTTATCAAAAGCTATTTCGTAAAGTGTATCCGCCCCCATAGGTTTCACAGAAAGTATCTCTCCCTCACCAAAGGTAAGATGAGACACTCTGTCGCCTTCGGAATAAACAACAATATTCTTTTTTGTTGGCTGCTTAAAAAGCTGTTTGTTTACGGTTATCTCCTCTCTCGAAGAAGGCTGTGCATAAGTTGACGCCATTCTTCTGACTCCAAACGAGGATTGTGCTTGTATATTTTCTGTTTCGTTGTTCAAAAGTGCCGTGGGGATCTCTTCTACAAATCTTGAAACGGGATTATACTGTGTTCTTCCGTAAAGCAGTCTGCTTTTTGTATGAGTTAAAAACAGTCTTTCTTTGGCTCTTGTTATTGCCACATAGGCAAGTCTTCGTTCCTCTTCAAGCTCTGTAGGGTCAAGTATCGACTGCATACCCGGAAAGATACCGTCCTCAAGTCCCGGCAGAAATACGACCGGAAATTCAAGGCCCTTTGCGCTGTGAACCGTCATAAGCACAACAGCATCTGCGTTTTCATCATATCTGTCAACATCTGCAACAAGAGCGGTTTCCTCAAGAAAGCCTGTGAGAGAAGGCTCCTCATTATTCTGCTGATATTCTATAACGTTAGAGATAAATTCTTCAAGGTTTTCAAGCCTCTCTGCTTCTTCCTCGCCTGCCTCCTCATACATTCTTCTATAGCCTGTACGCTCCAGTGTTTCTCTGACGAGGAGATCAATTGAGACCTTGCCCGAAAGCTCTGTAAGCTCTTTGATGATATCTGCGAACTCAGAAAGCCTTGCACTGTAGTTTGAAAGCAGAAGATATTTTTCGGAATTTCTGATAACATCAAAAAGACTGCATCCTTCCTCCGAAGCAATGTCGATAATTGCCTCAATAGCTTTGGGACCGATCTTTCTTTTTGGTTCGTTTATTATTCTGAGAAGGCGCTCTCTGTCAGCATGATTGTTTATGAGCTGAAGATATGCAACAATATCCTTGATCTCTTTTCTGTCGGCAAATCTGACGCCGCCGAGAACTCTATAAGGTATTGCGCTCTTTGCAAAGGCGCGTTCAATATTGTTTGACTGAGCGTTCACCCTATAGAGAACAGCAAAATCCTTGTAATGCTTCTCTCCTTTTGAAACCATTGCATTTACTGTATCGATTATGTAGCGTGCCTCAAGATTTTGGTCATCAAGCCTGCGTAGGTTTATCTTCTCTCCCTCGTTTTTTGCAGTCCAGAGCTTCTTTCCTCTTCTTCCGCTGTTGTTTTTGATAACCTCGTTTGCAGCATCAAGAATGTTTTGGGTAGAGCGATAATTTTGTTCAAGCTTTATTATTTTTGCATCCTTATATGTACGGTCAAAATCAAGAATATTTTCTATAGTTGCGCCTCTGAATTTATATATACTCTGATCATCGTCTCCAACAACCATAAGATTCTTTGATCCTCCGGATAGCAGTGATGTCAAAACAAACTGCGCTCTGTTTGTATCCTGGTATTCATCTACGCAAACATATCTGAATCTTTTTTGATAATAAGCGCGCACTTCACCGTCCTCTTCAAGAAGCTTAACCGTTTGCATAATTATATCATCAAAATCAAGAGCATTTGATGTTTTTAGCTGTTTTTGATATTCTATATATATATCGGCAACCTTTCTGAGCCTGAAATCAGAACCGGCCTCTTCATCAAACATTTTTGGTGTCATCAGTCTGTCTTTTGCTCTGCTGATCTCATTTTGAACAGTTTTTATAGGTAATATCTTTTCGTCGATATTCAGTTTTTTCATACATGAGGATATGAGCTTTTTAGCATCATCTGTATCATATATGGTAAAGCCTTCTTCATAGCCGAGTCGTAAGCCGTACTTTCGAAGAATTCGCATACATATCGAATGAAATGTGCCTGCCCAAATATCGTTTGCAACGCTTTCATCAGAGGAAAATGCTGCCGAAAGCCTTGATTTTATTTCATTTGCCGCCTTGTTTGTAAATGTTATTGCAAGAACCTGCCAAGGTGGACAAGGCTTGTTTATGAAAACAGGTAATAGCTGTTCTATCTCCTCTGCAGGCAGGTCGGCAGCCATTTCGATACTGTTTATCTGTTCTTCGTTTATCCCTTCCGGTACGCTTTCGCTAAAATAGGCATCACCGTATTTTATTATAAATGCAATTCTTTTTACAAGAACGGTGGTTTTACCGCTTCCTGCACCTGCAAGTATAAGCAGTGGGCCCTCGGTTGTAAAAACAGCGTTTCTTTGCATCTCATTGAGGGAATGATATGCCTTGTCAAAGAGTGCTTTTTTTGCTGATATATATCTTTTTTTCAGTATATCTGTCATCTTTCTTCCCTTTCAGTTTATATCTTTTATATTATACACCTTTCTCTGTCTCAGTTCAAGTATAAAATAAAAAAAGATGCCGCATTTTAATGCGGCATCAAAAAATTTAAAATCTCTTATCGTTTCTTGAGTTGTTGTTTTGATTCTGGTTCTGGTTCTTGTTCTGATTTTGGTTGTTCTGATTTTGGTTATTCTGATTTTGGTTATTCTGATTTTGATTGTTCTGATTTTGATTGTTTTGGTTCTGGTTATTCTGGTTTTGATTCTTATTCTGATTATTCTGCATTTCGGTGACTCCTTTTAAAATATAATCGTAATTTTTCAATTACGATTATATTTTTAACCGATGATAGCTTTTTTATTCGTCGCCGAGAAAATGAACGAAATTTATGTGTTTTGTTATTTCGATCAAATTTTGCATGAACGAAAAAGAGAAGCATAGAGAAAACACAAGATCGAAAAACCACACAGCTTCAAATCTTATAGGCATTGCGAAAATGTAAAATGGGACACATATTGCCGAAAAAACACCGGAAGCCAAGGTGAAAAAAAGAGGCTTTGAAAGCTCGTGATGCAGTTCCTGCGTTGCTCTCTCGGGATCGAAGGCATCACTGCCTTGCATAAAATATCCGGTATATTTTTTAATAATTTCCCTTGAAATTAAAACAAGAGAAACAACAACTATGAGCATACCGAAACATTCAACAAAAGAATAGAAAAACATTTTCTCCCATGCGCTGTATGCACCGGGATTTTTCATCACTTGTTCTTTTATGTAGTCGTAATTAAAGCGATATCTTGAGATTTCCAGCAGAACCGATCCTATTCCCATAATAGAAGCACCGACAAAACAAAGCTTCCATCTTGAAGAATAACTTCTTATGTAAATTGAAGCTAAAGCGAACAAAATAGCCGCTATTACTCCTGGAACAATATTATAATCGTCAAAATAAATTTTTATACAAAAGAATGAAGAAACAATGAAAAAAGCAGCGGCCTTATAAGAAAATTTCTTTGCAAAATAAACCTTATTTGGCAATATCTCATTTGCATATTTATCCTTGAGAGCAGAGATAAATGCCCGATCCTTCTTTAGTCCAAAATAATATTTTATTGCTGAAATAAGCCAGCACACTCCTACAAAGAACATTATAATGACTGCAACAGATCTGTAAAGAAAAATGAAGTCATAGTAATTTATAAGTGAATCGTTGTACTCGTAGCTAAGTAGCGAGGTGAATTCGGGCAGAACCGGGGTAAGTGCTTTAAATACAACAAAAATTATGGTTGCTTTTCGGAATTTTTCTGTATTTGAAAGTGAACGCTCACATCTGAGTCGTCTCTTCAGTTCCTTTTTCTCAAAAGCTGCCTGTTTTTTTTCGCTTGCACCCTCGGGACATTTGTGTGGAATAAATCTCTTTCTTGCAAGAACAAAGCTTCCGTCAAGACGCTCACCGAGATATATCAAGCCGCCAAACAGGTTAATATACCCGGGAATAAGAAATATGATATCCAAAAGGTTCATCACAAATGTGAAAAGCAGCATACTGACAGGAAATTCTCTCGGAGTAACCATGCCAAACAGGACAACTATAAGTCCAAATTTAACCGCATTGCATATTGCGGCCTTTTTAAAACACCCCAGCGCATCAGCGATCTTCTCGTTTATTTCTGAAAGCTGTGAAATTCCCGCTATAAGGAGCAAATATCCAAAAACATCGGGAATGATATCTATTATGGCAATATCAGGGTTGAATAGGAAAAATGAAGATACTAT
Organism: Eubacteriales bacterium; assembly: GCA_045587665.1. GTDB lineage: Bacteria > Bacillota > Clostridia > Oscillospirales > CAG-272 > SIG710. Next base: position 21,448 of record JAZNCT010000085.1, on the reverse strand, counting down.
AATGCTGCAAAGTCCTAGATTTTTTTTGATCTTACCTTTAAAAGCTGTCATTCTTCGCCTCATTTCTTCTTTTTTTTATTTTTCATTTTTTTCTTTTCGTTATCCTGCCTTATTTTGTTTTCGGCATAGCTCTTTGTCTTTTCATATATTTCCTGTTCTCTCTTTTCCGAAGCCTCAAAAAGCTTGTTAAGGAAAGGAATTTTAGAGGGCTTTCTCGGTGCATCCTCGTCGCCTTCCTCACAAATATTCTTATAGCATGAATAAAACAAAGATAAATTCAAAAATATAAGCAAAATCGGAAAGATGACTGCCGTCATCAGCAGATATTTTGCAAATTCAATTTTGAAATACCAAAAAATCACGGCTGCTGAGGCAATTAACACTTCAAATACAAGCAAAATAGAATTTCTCAGCGCCCGTCTTTTGATCTTTATATCGCCAACACTATCTGAAATTCTATATATGGAATTATAAACAAGAAAATGATAAGGAAAAGCTAAGATCAAAAATGCGGCAAGTACATAACTGAAAACATTCTCATCCACAGTGTCGAAAGGTAAAATCGCTATAACACACATAGCCATAGAAAGAACAGTCAAAACAAAGCAGATAAGCCTTGCTAAAGCAAATCTTCTCTCAAACAAACAAAGCTTTGAGAGCGAAGATAGCATAACAGCAGTGCCGGTCAGGGCAAAAATATAACCATATGGATTGATCGACAGCAAAAATGTCAAAGCATATCCGAAAAATAACAAACCAAAGCCCATAAAGCGCCTTACCCCTCGTCAGCTGCCGATTTGTTTGCACCGCAGCATTTTTTATATTTCAGACCACTTCCGCACGGGCACGGATCATTTCTGCCAACCTTTTCTGAAGTTCTGACAACAGTTCCGCCAACAGTTTTAACATTCTTTTGCTTAGAAATGCTTCCTGCAAAGCCTTCGATCGTGGGTTTTGCCACTTCAGAACGTTTTATTTCGGTCTCTCTGGGGAATATTGAAAGAATCGTTCTGACTGTGTTCTCTCTGATCTCCGCAACCATTTCGTCAAACATATCCGCGCCTACAATTCTGTATTCGGTAACAGGATTTCTCTGCGCATAAGCCTGCAGACCAATGCTGTCCTTCAGGTCATCCATGGCGTCTATATGATCCATCCATTTAAGGTCAACATTGCGAAGAAGCACTGCTCTTTCAACCTCTCTGAATTGTTCTGCACCAAACAAAGATTCTTTCTCGGCGTAAATATCCATTGCCCTGCCGCTAAGAAGATCTACTATATCATCTTTATCAAGAGCGTTGAGTTCATCTTCAGAATATTTGAAATCTTCATCTGTGCAAAGCAGACCTCTGTAATGGTTTCTGAGCCCTTCAAAGTTCCATTCTGCACTGCTCTCTCCCGAAACAAATGATGCAACAGTCTCTTCTATGGTTGATGCGATCATCTTTTTGATCGTATCACTGACATCCTCACCGTCAAGAACAGATTGCCTCTGCTTGTAGATGATATTCCTCTGCTGATTCATAACATCATCATAGGTTATAACGTTTTTACGACGCTTGAAATTCATTTCTTCAATGCGTTTTTGCGCACCCTCGATTGAACCGGAAAGTATCTTCGCGTCGATTGGCATATCCTCAGGATATTTAAGGGCTTCAATCATACCAATTATCTTTTCACTTCCGAAAAGACGCATAAGATCATCTTCAAGCGAAAGGAAAAATCTTGATTCACCGGGGTCGCCCTGTCTGCCTGAGCGTCCTCTGAGCTGATTATCGATTCTTCGGGATTCGTGACGCTCTGTACCCAAGATATACAAACCACCTGCTTCTCTTACCTTTGCTGCCTCCGGAGCAACTTCCGCTTTATATTTCTCATAAAGCTCTCTGAAAATTCTGCGAGCCTCTTTTACTTCATCGTTGTTTATTTCAGATGTTCCCGTTGCCATGGCAATAAGCTCTTCGGGTATCTCCATGCGGCGCATTTCGGTTTTTGCCATGTGTTCCGGGTTACCACCGAGCATGATATCCGTTCCTCTTCCGGCCATGTTGGTGGAGATAGTTACAGCGCCATATTTACCAGCCTGTGCAACGATCTCTGCTTCCTTTTCGTGATATTTTGCATTAAGAACAGTATGTGGAATTCCGTTTCTTTTCAGCATTGCCGAAAGCTCTTCGGATTTGTCGATAGAAACAGTACCAACAAGAACAGGTTGTCCTTTTTCGTGACATTCTTTTACCTGTTCCACAATAGCAGCGTATTTACCTCTTACATTCTTGAAAACAGCATCGTTCCGGTCATTTCTGATCATTGGCTTGTTTGTTGGAACCTCAACAACATCAAGATTGTAGATTTCACGGAATTCGTTGTCCTCTGTCAGCGCAGTTCCGGTCATACCCGACAGCTTTGAATACATACGGAAATAATTCTGGAAGGTTATAGTTGCAAGGGTCTTATTCTCCTTCTGCACCTTAACGCGTTCCTTTGCTTCAATTGCCTGATGAAGACCGTTTGAATATCTCCTTCCCGGCATAAGTCTGCCGGTAAAGGAATCAACGATTATGACACCGTTTTCGCCGTCAACAACATAATCCACATCACGATGCATAATTCCATATGCTCTGATTGCCTGATTTATATGGTGAGAGAGTGTTGCATTTTCGGGATCGGAAAGATTTTCGATGCCAAAAAAAGCTTCGGCCTTTCTCACGCCCTCGGATGTAAGAATTGCGCTGTGGGCTTTTTCGTCTACGATATAATCTGCCTCGATATCATCGTTGTCCTTTTTATCGTCAAGCTCTTTGATAACAAATTTACGAAGCTTTTTTACAAAGGAATCTGCTCTGTCATAAAGATCTGTTGATTTTTCACCCTCACCGGAAATAATGAGAGGGGTTCTTGCCTCATCAATGAGAATGGAGTCCACTTCGTCAACGATAGCAAAATTGTGGCCTCTCTGAACAGTATTCTGCTTATAAACAGCCATATTGTCACGGAGATAGTCAAAGCCATATTCGTTGTTAGTTCCATATGTGATATCGGCAAGATAAGCCTGCTTTTTTTCCGCTCTGTTCTGACCGTGAACAACAAGGCCTGTTGTGAGCCCCATAAAGGCATAAACTCTGCCCATTTCTTCGCTGTCTCGGCGAGCCAGATAATCGTTGACAGTAACGATATGAACACCTTTTCCGCTCAGTGCATTAAGGTATGCCGGCATTGTTGCAACAAGAGTTTTACCTTCACCTGTCTTCATTTCTGCAATCCGGCCCTGATGCAGAATTATTCCGCCAAGTATCTGAACTCTGAAAGGTCTTTTTCCCAGAACTCTGTCGTCAGCTTCTCTTACTGCCGCAAAAGCATCGGGAAGTATATCGTCAAGTGTTTCGCCACCCGTAAGTCGAGCTTTTAAAAGCTCGGTAGTGTTCCCCAGTTCTTCGTTTGTCATAGCTTTATATTTTTCAGCAAGTGCTTCAACTGCGTCTGCTGTCTTCTGAAGCTTTTTTATCTGACGCTCGCTGTAAGTTCCGATCAGTTTATCAATAAGTCCCATTTGTATCCTCCTGAGATTTGAATTTGCAATCATATTTATTGTATCACAAAATGCTTTTAATTGCCATAATATTTTGTAAATTTTATTATTTCTACTTGATATGTTAATAAAAATGTAATATAATAATCATATCAATATACTTTTGGAGATAAATATGTCTAAGATAAATATAGTTTTACATGAGCCTGAGATTCCCCAAAACACGGGAAATATTGCAAGGACCTGTGCCGCAACAGGTGCTTCCCTGCATCTTATTCGCCCATTGGGCTTTGAAATTGATGACGCAAAGCTAAAGCGCGCCGGGCTTGACTATTGGCACAGCCTGGATATAACCTATTACAACGGTATTGAGGACTTCTATGATAAAAATCCCGGGTCAGAAATTTATTATTTCAGCACAAAAGCGCCGAGAGCTTATACCGAGGTTGAATATCCGGATAATGTATTTTTAATGTTCGGCAAAGAAACACGGGGACTGCCGGAAACTCTCCTTGCAGATAACAGAGAAAAATGTGTCAGAATTCCTATGCGTGACGGACTTCGTAGTTTAAATCTTTCAAACTCAGCCGCTATAGCCGTTTACGAGGTGCTTCGTCAGCATAAATTTGAAGGTCTTAAAGAAGACGGCGTTCCTACTACGTTTGAATGGTGATAATTGATATGAAAAAGGTTATGGTAGCTATGAGCGGCGGCGTTGACAGCGCAGTTACCGCTTATCTTATTAAAAAAAGCGGATTTGATGCCTGCGGTGCAACAGCAATAATGTTTGATAGGGTTGACAAACGCTTTGATGCCCCCACTTCAACAGACATTGAAGATGCTAAAAAAGTTTCCGAGCTTATAGGAATTGATCATCTCGTTTTTGATTATTCAAAAGAATTTGCTGAGGCTGTTATAAATAATTTTGTTTCTTCATACATGAGCGGTGCAACTCCGAACCCTTGCATAGTCTGCAACAAAGATATAAAATTTGGAAAATTGCTTTCCGATGCCTTAGAACTTGGATATTCACACATTGCAAGCGGCCATTATGCCATAATTGAGCAGGATCAGAACGGTCGTTTTTTGCTCAAAAAAGGTAGAGACGAAAAAAAAGATCAAGCATATGTGCTTTGGTCTCTGAGTCAGCACCAACTCTCGCGCACTCTTCTCCCCCTTGGTGAACTGACAAAGGATGAGGTAAGAGAGATCGCCTCACAGATTGGCTTTGTAAATTCAAGAAAAAAAGAAAGCCAGGATATCTGTTTTATACCTGACGGCGATTATGTCACATTTTTAAAACGATATGCGGGGCTTGAATTTTTACCCGGAGATTTTACAGATATTGGCGGTAATATTCTCGGCAGGCACGGCGGTGCTGTAAAATATACTAACGGCCAACGCAAAGGACTTGGAATTGCTCTTGGTGAACCGATGTATGTTTGCGGCAAGGATATAGAAAAGAATATTGTTAAGCTTGGTAGAGATTCGGATCTTTATTCACGCTCTCTTGACGCATCTTCCATAAATTTTATTGCATTTGATAAGCTGGAACACCCCCAAAAAGTCGAAGCGAAAATCAGATACAGCCACAAAACCGCAAAAGCTACACTTGAACAAACATCGGAAAATAGCTTTCATCTTGAATTTGATGAAGCTCAAAGAGCAATCACAAAGGGTCAAAGTGTGGTTCTCTACGATTGTGATTACGTTCTCGGCGGCGGGATTATAGAATAAGCAAATTTACTATTACACTAAGAAAACAAAAAACTGCACTAATTTGTCAGTGCAGTTTTTTGTTGGTATATATTCAATTAAATGTACTTCTTAACAACGTCGCTTGCTTCTTCGGTAGGTACGGAAGCTGTTGCAACGATCTTAACACCGTGCTTTTCGCTAAGTTCATCAAGTTCAACACACATATTTTCAAATGCAGCTACATCGGGGCCGCAAACCTTGAGTGTGCCGTCGATAAAAAGATCGGTAATATCATGGTTGCTTGCAAGAATTCCTGCAACAAATCCATAAAGAGACTGTGCATCAAAGATGCAATAATCGTTAGTGTTGATAAGACGAACCTGGGGTTTAATATCGAATCTGAGCTTTGTGCCCTTTTCGAGACAAACAACTGCACCCGAAGAAGACTCAATAGCCTCATTAACATTTGCAATAAGCTGTTTTGTTTTTCCTGTGCCTTTAACGCCAATGATAAGTTTTAACATAATTTAACCTCCGAAAATGAGTGATAACAAAGGCAATCACCTATGTTTATATATATTATACCAAATACATATCAAAAAAGCAATAGTTTTTAGCAATTTTTTGAAATTATTTTAATCTTGCGTCAAGAAGCTTTTTTTCTTCTTCATATCCGGGCTTGCCGAGAAGAGCAAACATATTTTTCTTGTATGCTTCAACTCCGGGCTGGTTAAATGGATTTACACCAAGGGTATATCCGGAAATTGCACAGGCCTTTTCAAAGAAATAGATAAGATATCCGAGAGAATATTCATCCTTTTTGTCAAGCTCTATGACGATGTTAGGAACATCTCCGTCCATGTGTGCAAGAAGCGTTCCTTTCATTGCATTTTTGTTAACAAAATCAAGATCTTTACCTGAAAGGAAGTTGAGCCCGTCTATATTGTTTTCGTCATTGGGAATAGACACGACAGTTCCGGAATCCTTAACATTAAGGACGGTTTCAAAAATTGTGCGCTGACCCTCCTGAATATACTGGCCAAGCGAATGAAGGTCGGTAGAGAAGACTGCAGATGCGGGATAAATACCCTTGCCGTCCTTTCCTTCGCTCTCACCGTAAAGCTGCTTCCACCATTCGCTGAACATCTGCGCATAAGGCTCATAAGCAACAAATATCTCTGTTACCTTTCCCCCGCGAAGCAAAATGTTTCTGATAGCAGCATATTTATAGCAATCATTTTTGGCAATGTCTTTATCGCAAAGCTCTTTTCTCGCCGCGTTTGCGCCTTCCATAAGCTTGTCGATATCTATGCCTGCAACTGCAATAGGCAAAAGTCCAACAGCCGTCAGAACTGAAAAACGTCCGCCCACATCATCCGGCACAACAAATGTCTGATAACCCGATTCATCTGAGAATGCTTTGAGCGTTCCCTTTGCCTTGTCAGTTGTAACAAAAATTCTTTCCCTTGCGCCTTCTTTTCCGTATTTTTCCTCAAGCAGATTGCGGAAAATACGAAAAGCTACTGCAGGCTCTGTTGTTGTTCCGGATTTTGAAATTACGTTTATGCAGATATCCTTGCCCTGGCAGATCGAAAGAAGCTCTGATAGAGCTGAAGCACTTAGACCGTTTCCTGCATAATAAATATCGGGAGTATCTTTGGAAAGGTTGTTATAAAGAGGGGATCTCAAAAACTCGATTACAGCTCTTGCTCCGAGATAAGAGCCACCAATACCTATAACAACTAAGATATCGCAGCTTTTTTTAATCTTTTCAGCCGCCTGTTTGATTGCGGCAAATTCCGCTTTATCATAGTTTTCGGGAAGATCTACCCAACCAAGGAAATCGTTTCCTGCGCCGCTTCTGCTTTCAAGAAGCTCAGCTGCCCTTGTAATTTCGTGTTGTATTTCTAAAAGCTGCTCGGAGCTCACAAATTTTCCAACATATTTTTCATCTAATTTTACTGCCATTTTTCTATCTCCTAAAAAAATATGTAATTATTTTATTACAAATACCGACAAAAGTCAATAGTATTTGTTATATTTTATCTTAACAGGCAAAAATATTTAATCATTTGTCCCAAAACACCCAAAAAGCCGATTTTTGCAACATCATTTTCCGAAACGATATCGGATGTTCCTATTTCCGTTTCTCCGCAAATATACCTGATAGTTCCGATTTTTTGTCCTTTTGTAATTGGTGCAGCAACTGATTCAGGTATCTCTTTTACAATCTTAATGTTGTTTTTATCCGAAGCATTGACCACTACAGAAAAACCTGAATGTGAAATTTCGCAAAGATCAACAACACCGCCGATAACAGGAACAGTTCCGAGCCCTTCTGCTTCGCAGCGGTACAAAGAATAATTTGCAAATCCAAAATCAAGAAGTTTTGTTGCTTCGGCGTTTCTGATATCTCTTGTTGGAGAGCCCATTACAACAGCAATTAGTGTCATCCCATCTCTTTCCGCAGTTGCGGAAATACAAAATCCAGCCTTTGATGTTGAACCTGTTTTTAAACCGTTTGCACCTTTATAAAATCTTATAAGCCTGTTTGTGTTTGTAAGACCGAACGCTCCATCTCTTATACTGTCCATCCAAATAGAGCTATATTCCAATATCTTTTTATGCTTGATAAGTTCGGCTGACATAAGTGCTATATCTCTTGCACTTGTTACATGGTTTTGAGCCGTGTCATCAAGTCCGTTTGTGTTTTCAAAAACCGTATTTTTCATACCAAGCTCTTTTGCTTTTTCATTCATCATCTTAACAAAAATATCTTCGCTGCCTGCAATATGCTCAGCAAGCGCAACAGCCGCATCGTTTGCAGAAGATATAACAACGCTTTTTATCATATCCTCTGCCGAAAGCTCCTCACCTTCCTTTAGATATATCTGAGAGCCACCCATTTGTGAAGCATTCGTGCTTGTTCTTATCATATCTGTCAGCTTTAAATTTCCGCTGTCTATCGCTTCCATAACGAGAAGTAAGGTCATAATTTTTGTAACAGATGCAGGTGGTAAAGCCTCATCTGCATTTTGCTCAAACAAGATCTTACCACTCGATGCCTCTATTAGTATTCCACTTTTTGCATTGATTTCAAAGGGCTGTTGTGCATTTACCCTTATCACTGCCGGGCATATAATTATTGATACTATAATTATTGCCGAAATAATACGTTTTTTCATAAAAAATCACCTCGCTTATTATTATGAAGCAAGGTGGTTTTTTATGTTACTTAGTTTTATCTAACAGTAAATTTATAAACAGTTGTATAATCGTATTTTTCCCCCACATCAAGAGTTACATCTGTAAACCCTATATGATTTATAGAATCGGGCATTTTTTGTGTTTCAAGAGCAACAGCATGACGCGGCTTTTGCGAACAGCCACCTTTGAACGGGTGCGGATCGTTCATAACATTTCCTGTGTATACCTGAACACAAGGCTGATTTGTAAAAACAAGCATTTCCCTGCCGGATTTTTCTTCATAAAGAGTTATCCTGTGGCGTATAGCCCCGGAACTATCATAATCTTTAAAATTAAAGTTTATGTCGTAGCCCTTGCCATATCCGAGATCGGGATCGGGTGCATCAATATCTTTGCCTATCTCCTTTTCGCAGGTGAAATCAAATGGAGTTCCAACCACATTTTTAATTTCACCGGTGGGAATAAGACCGACATCTGTTGGAGTATAGCTATCGGCATCAATCCAAAGCTTGTGACCCTCTATCGAACCACCTGCAAACCCGCTTAAATTAAAATAAGTGTGATTTGTAAGGTTTACGATAGTCTTTTTATCTGTCCGGGCTTCGTATCTGATAGAGAGTGCATTATCTTCTTTTAGGGTATAGGTTACACAAACCGAAAGTGTACCCGGATATCCCTCTTCCATATGAGGAGAAACATATTTAAGCACAAGCTGCGGCTCATAGCCGTCAACAGGTGTTGCCCGCCAAAGCTTGTGAGAAAATCCTACCTTTCCTCCATGAAGAGAATTCAAGCCATTATTGATAAACAAAGAATACTCTTCTCCGTCGAGAGAAAACGCCCCGTTTTCGATCCTGTTTCCAACTCTGCCCACAAGAGCTCCGTGATAACCTGCGGAGTTTAAATAATCATCAAGGTTGGAATAGCCGCACACCACATCGGCAAATCGACCTTCTCTGTCTGGAACGTGGATTTCCACAACAGCCCCACCAAAATCGGTAATTTTGACCTTCATTCCGTTACTGTTGTGGAGAGAGAAAACAGAGGCTTCCCTGCCGTCAGGCAAGAAACCAAAATGATCTCTAATAATATTGCTCATCTATGTCCTCAATCGTCATAGCCGTTGGGATTCATCTGCTGCCAGCGATTAGCATCCCTACACATATCTTCGATATTATATTCAGCCTTCCAGCCGAGAATATTATACGCCTTTTCGGGATTTGCATAACATTCATCTATGTCGCCGGGACGTCTGGGCGCTATTTTATAGTTAATTTTAAGGCCTGTAGCCTTCTCATAAGCGTTTACGATGTCGAGAACCGAATATCCAACTCCTGTTCCAACATTAAAATACTCAACGCCTGTATTCTTATCTGCAAATTCTAATGCAGCAAGATGAGCTTTTGCAAGGTCAACAACATGGATATAATCACGCACACCTGTACCGTCATGGGTGTTATAATCATCACCGAAAACAGAGAGACACTCTCTCTTTCCGGACGCTACCTGAGTGATATATGGGAGGAGATTGTTGGGTATACCCTTGGGATCCTCTCCAATCCTGCCGCTCTTGTGAGCACCGATCGGGTTGAAATATCTGAGAACTGCAACGCTCCAAGCATTGTCAGAAACCCAAATATCCTTTAAGATACGCTCAATCATAAGCTTTGTTTCACCATAGGGATTTGTTGTTGAGAGTGGGAAATTCTCGGATATCGGAACGCTTTCGGGCTTACCGTAAACAGTTGCAGAAGAGCTGAATACTATTCTCTTAGCCCCATGTTTTGCCATAACTCTGCAAAGAACGAGAGTGCTGAGAAGATTGTTTTCATAATACATCATTGGCTTTTCAACAGATTCGCCAACCGCCTTGAGACCTGCAAAATGAATTGCGCTTTCTATTTTGTTTTCGCTGAATATTTGTTCCATCGCAGCCTCATCGCGAAGATCTGCTTCATAAAACTTGAAATCTTTTCCCGTAATTTCTTTGATCCTGTCAAGAACGCAAGGCTTGCTGTTGCAGAAATTGTCAACGATAATTATCTCTTTGCCTGCATTTAAAAATTCAACCGCTGTATGCGAGCCGATGAAACCGGCACCGCCTGTTATAAGAATTGCCATAATTACACCTCATAAAAATTATTTCCAAAGACCGTTTGGATATACACCTTCTGCAATCATACTTCTGATACTATTCTGAACCTTTTCTTTATCCTCGTGGTAGGTAACACCATACCAAACAGAATCGGTTGAATATACCTTGACGTCTGCCACCCCGGCAGTCATCATTTCTTTTATTGCTGTAGGTATGTAATATTCTGATTTAAGCTCTGTTCCCATTTTGGAAAGGAAATCAGCAAAGCCCTTTTCGATATGCTCAAAAACATCGGGAGTAAAGCCAAGACAGTTCATCGAAACAATAGTTTCCTTTGGTATTCTGTGCCAAAGACCATCTTCTTCATATGCTGCCATATCTCCGTCGCGTTTCAGCTTGGTTCTTTCTGTTACATCAACAAGATATCCCTGACCATTAACAGAACATTCACCTCTTGAAACAGTTCCGTTTTCAGTTAAGGTATTATCAAGAATATAGCCAACCATACAGCATTTACCCTTTTCGGCATTTTTCAGATGTGCAGCCAATTTAATGAATGCGTCTCTGCCATAGAAATCATCCGAATTGATAACAGCAAAATTATCGTTTACGCAATTCTTTGCAGAGAGAACTGCATGAGCTGTTCCCCAAGGCTTTGTTCTTCCTTCGGGTACACTGAATCCTTCGGGAATATTATTTATATCCTGAAAAACATATTCTACTTTTATGCTTTTTGAAACTCTGTTTCCAACAGTTTTTGAGAAATCTGCATAATTTTCCTTTTTGATAACAAAAACAACCTTATCAAAGCCTGCTTTTATAGCATCATATATTGAAAAATCTATGATAAATTCGCCCTTTTCCGAAATAGGGTCGATTTGCTTCAGTCCACCGTATCTTGAACCCATGCCGGCAGCAAGTATAACCAGTGTCATAACTTAAAACCAGAGCGGCAGTACCGCCTTCCTTTCGCAATTTATTATCCGCATAAAAAATAAAATTAGTCAACATCCTCATAAATCTTTTCGGGGGGCAAAAGCAGCTCCTCAGGATTTTCAACATATCTCTTTATGAGCTTGAAACAAGAAGCATAATAAAATCCGTCTACAATTCGCTCGTCTGTAACAGCCTTAAGATCTATGTATTTATGCTTTTCTACACTTCCGTCAGCAGCCAGCTTATATTCTGTCTGCTTAGAACCGTATGAGAGAAATACAGGCAGGTTTCCGAAGTCATACAAATGATGATATATTGGCTTTATACCGAGAGACCCCATGCTTGTGATTATCATAGAGCCGTGAAATGGGCTGACCTCATTTGTAAGAAATTTAGGCAGCCAGCCAAGATAATCAAAAAAGTTAAGCCAAGTTACCGTCCAGCGGAAGAAGATACCCGGAATATGAGACAGGAACTTTGCAACATTGTCAAAGCTGGATCCTTCACCTGCCGCAAGAGTGTCACTTACAACCTTGTTGAATTTTTCGTAAACGTCGTCAATAGTATCTCCGGGGTGGAACACTACCTTTATCATTGTGTCGGCAGCGTCAATTGTCATCTCTCGCTTTATCGACATATTTATCACTATCTGATCATCTCGCGAATATATCTTTTGACCGCTGACAAATCTATTAAGGGCAGGTCTCTGAGATATCATTCTGACATAAGCGGCAAGCACAACGTGTAAAATAGAAAAATTTTTCTTGCCTTCCTTTACCTTGTCTCTGCAGAACTTTTCGGTTTTGTCGATACTGAGCTGATCGGTAAAAAAATTCTGCGCATCAGAACGTCTTTTCATAATATAAGGCATAACTCGGGAAATTACTGTTGCACTGCGAACCCGTCTTCCATCCTTACGGTCGCCGAATCTTCTTTTTCTCATAGTTCACTCCTTTTGTGTTATTCGCAATACGTTAATTATATACCAAACTGCAAAAAAATGCAAGGGATATGCAAAAAATATATAATTTTGCAGATTTATTTCGAGTTGCTATTGATTTATCTGATTAAAAAATGTATAATATTTTTTGAGAGAAAAAAAGGAGATCATCTATGAAAGAGGTTTATATATACACTGACGGAGCCTGTCGGGGAAACCCCGGAAAGGGTGGCTGGGGAGCTATACTTGTTTACGGCGAAACAAAAAAAGAACTTTGCGGCGGCGAAAAAGATACCACCAACAATAGAATGGAGCTTACCGCAGCCATAGTGGCATTGGCCGCACTGAAAGAACCATGCAAGGTTGTTTTAACTTCTGATTCTCAGTATCTTGTAAACGGAATTACAAAGGGGTGGGCTGAATCCTGGAGAAAGAACGGCTGGAGAAAAAGTGACAAATCCCCTGCCCTCAATCCCGATCTTTGGGAAAAACTGCTGGATCTGCTAAGTAAGCACGATGTTGAATTTATATGGGTAAAAGGCCATGCAGGTCATCCTTTTAACGAGCGTTGCGACGAGCTTGCAACCCAATTTGCCGACAGTTTATAAAAAAATCGGAAACCATAATCGGTTTCCGATTTTTTATCATTTCAGACCTATAGATCTCAGATAATCATAGCTCTTTTTAAGACAATCAAACGGGTCTTCTCCATAGCACTGATCCTGCTCTACAAATATAAATTCTGTGCCGGCTTTTTCAAGCTCTGCAACAATAGGCTCAAATTTAATTATACCGCTGCCAACGGGAGCAAAACGCTTTTCAAAAACCTTACCGGGCATTTCCAAATGAAATAAAAGATCCTTAAAGTGCACGCAAGGGAGTCTGCCGTAAAGACGCCTGATCTCATCTATCGGATCATGGTTTCCTGAGAGAACCCAGTGGGTATCAAGAGTAAATCCAAGCTCATCCGCAGAAAAAGCATCTGCAAAATACTCCAAAATGTTTTTGCCGTTTACATCGGTGAAATATTCAAAATGATGATTGTGATACATCAGCAGAGCGCTGTGCTTTTTAAACTCTTTCGCAACAGGAAGGGCTTTTTGGGCAAAAGCTACAGCAATATCAGCAGTGGAGCCTGTATCCCAAGCAGGCAGGCAGCCGACACCGATATATTTACAACCAAACTTTTTGTGAAAATCAGCAACAGATGCAGGATCTGCAACCATTTTGTCAAAGCTGAAATGTGTCAGACCGCAAGTGAGTCCGTTTTCTTTAAGCTTCTCTGCAAGCCAATCTGCCTCATACGCACAGGTGCTGGAGACCTGAACAGAGGTATATCCAATATCTGCCACCCTTTTAAGTGTGTCTTCGAAAGAGCTGAGATCCTTGCAGAAATCGCGAAGCGTAAATAATTGAGCACCAATTTTCATTTTAGTATCCTCCTTTTTTTCTAAATTATAGCTTTACCTTCGGCTATTTGTCAACAAATAGAGTTGATAAGGTTCATTTTTACAATAATTTAGAGGAATATTTTCCTTATTTGCAATCCCTTGAGAGCATAATTTAGTGTCGCCTCAAGAAGCTCAAATTCGGCAACTAACGAATGTGGTTTTTTCTCAGGATCATCCTGCACCATTGGCACAAAATAAACGTGCTTTCTCGACATAAGTATGCCTATATTTCGCAGATTTGCAGAAAGTGCATCGTTAGAAGCAAGGGAGATGATAAGTGGTCTGTCGGAACGCAGATGCGCCTTTGCCGCCATTGTCACTGCAGTGTCGGTAATTCCGTTGGCGATCTTTGCAAGTGTATTACCTGTGCAAGGAGATATGATAAGAGCATCAAGGGAGATCTGCGGTCCCAGTGGTTCAGCATCTCTGATAGTGTGAATGACGCTTCTTTTACATATCCCCTCAACAGAGTCGGCAAATTCTTTTGCCTTCCAAAATCTTGTGTCTGTGGAGAAAGCATTTTCGCTCATAATAGGAACAACATCCATATTGGACTTTACAAGCTTTTTTAACTCTTCAAGTGATTTTGTAAATGTACAAAACGAACCGCAAAAGGCATAACCGATCATATTCCGCAACCTCCGTTCGTTCTAATAAATGAGTTGAATATAGCTCTCGCCGCGCTTTTGGGAGCATATTTTCCCGGAATACCGGAGGCCAAAATATATTTTTTAGCGTTGGTTTTGAGAAATTCCCCCTCCCCTCCATATGGCGGTGAGGCAAGCTCTATATAAATTGCATTTTTAAGCATAGTTTTATTCGATGAGTCGAATATCCAGCCGGGCACTGTGTTTATTATCACTTCATATTTTTTTTCAGTGTCAAATATCCCCTCTCGGCGGTAGTCGATGATATCTGTTTCGAGCTTTCCGAAATACTGTGCCTCTGAAATCGGTTCGGCTCTTCTTGCGGCGACCGTGACAGATGCGCCGAAAGACTTTAGAGCTTTGGAAAGACACTTGCCTATTCTGCCGTAACCACATATCAAAATGTTAGCCTCTTCGATAACGGTATCAAGCTCCTGCATGAGAACGTGTATTGCTCCCTCAGAACTGATATAGGCGTTCTCCCAAATATACCATGGGTCATCAAAATAATCGGTGTAACCGATTTTTTCAGAATTTAAAAAATCTTTTAGAGAGGGCGGCAGCTTTCCGCCAAAAACCTTGCAGGAAGCGGGAATCTTTTTTATGATATCCGATATAAATATCTCTTTATCACAGTTAATACGGTATCCGTCACGAGTTACCGGAACAGGAAGAAACAAATAATCCGCACCTTGTATAGCTGCCTCGACATTTGCACAGTTATCCATTGCACCACTTAACCCGAATTTTCTGACAGTAAAACCGTTTTCGCAAAGGATATCTGCTATGTATTCCTGCCTTTTATCACCGCCAAGCAGTGATATTGTCAATGAATTTTTCATAGACCGTCACTCCTTTCTTTACTTAGATGTTATGACGGTGTATGTGGTTTTGCTACTTATTCTCTCCGCAAAAAATAACAGATTCAACGCTATTTATTATTTTGAAGTCCCCTTTGCCCGAAATTTTCAAAAGCTCTGTCAGCTCTTTTGTTGCAATAGATACAAACGCTCCGTTTTTAGGATAAATAATAAATTCATTTTTGCATTTTGGGCCATGAGATCCGATAAAAATTTTATCGCCATTTATCATTTCATCATCATATTCGAGATATGAAGAACCAACATAAACAGCCTCGAGATTTCCGGCAAAATCAATAAAAATTGCCGGGTGAGTAGATCTGCTCTTGTAAATTCGTTTTGCCGATACTTCAAAGCCGTCCAAAAGGCCGATTTTTTCACCGTTGCTGTATTCACTTACATTAACGTCAAGTAGCTCCATTTCATATTTGATACTCTCATAGATCGAATGTTCACTTTCCTTTATCGGCTTTGGCAAAATTACATTTCTGACCATTGTTTCACTTGCAATTTTGCAGAGAGAATTAATATGCCTTTTGTGAATATGAGTAAGCAAAACTGTTTCGATTTCTCTGTACCCAAGTAAGGTCGCACGTTTTGAGGCCTCATAGAGATCTCCACTTGATCCGTCCGAAATATCAATTAGAGTATTCTTTCCCGACGAGGATATGCAAATATATTCATTTTTGTCCTCTCTCATGTATTCAAACCGATATGTAGGTGAATTAACAGCAAAATGTTCCATAACCGAAAATGCACAAAGCCAAACTATTAAAAGAACGGGTATAATCATTTTATGCCTTACATGTATGATCAGGAATATGGCAAGAACTATATAAAGCGGAATGATCATATATGGCACAAAATCATATTCAAGCGAAAGATAAATGCCTCGGGGCGTGGATAAAGCGTCAGCTAAAAATAATGATATCTTTGCAAAAAGGTCTGTAAAAAACACTAAAGCATCGCCAAGCACAGGCCACGATGAAAAGATCAAAACGAACGGAGCTAAATATAGAACAGCCGATACAAACGGTGAAAGAATTAGCGTTGACAGAGGACCGATAAGAGACACGGCGCCAAATCCAAAGCAGGAAAACGGCAATGTCATGATTATTGCCGCAAGGGATATGATGAGAGCGGACATAATTGTCTTTAACGTTTTACCAATGCTTCCAAAAAGCTTCCTTCTCAGCTTAAATATAATAAATTTTTGAAGCGGAAGAACAATAATTATACCAAAAGTCGCTAAAACCGACATCCAAAAACCAATATCAGATATGGAGGAGGGTGAAAATAAAATTATAGCTGAGGCAGCAAACATAAGCGAAGTGAGCGGATCTTTTTTCAGACGCAGAAAATATGATAAATAGGTTGACAAGAGCATGATCGCAGATCGCACAACAGAAAGTCCGAAACCGGTGAGTGCAACATAAAACAAAATAACAGCAGGCATAATTATATATCTCCTGCTCTTTCCTATCTTAAAACTTCTAAGAAGAATATCCAGCATTGCTGTTAAAATAACGAGATGCATTCCGCTTAGTGCAAGAATGTGATATGCACCTGTTCTTAAAAAATCACGCTTAGCTGTATCCGAAAGATCACTTCGATTCCCGAGAAAAACTGCCTTTATAAGTCCTGCACTTTTCTCATCCAAGTGCTTTGAAAATATGTTGCAAAGTTTTTCATTCAGCTCCAGAAAGAACACCTCTGCCCCGCGGTCGATTCGAATAAATTCACAGCTATTGCCTATCTCATTTGCTCTGAAATATACGCCCTTTGAATTAAAATATTGCTTTTCATCAAAGCTTCCGCCACTTTCAAAGGATGTGATGTTAACATTGGCGCAAAATCTGTCACCGGCAAGCAGATCAAGAAAATAATCTGCCTCATATCTCATTTTAAAATTGACCTTTTCTTCTCCTATACGATGTACCCTGACATCATATATGCTATTATAGTTGCTGGCAAAAGCACGGGAAAGTGCAGTAGCCTCTATTTCCACACTTTTATCCTCAAATTTGTATTTTGCGATATTTTCTTCAAGCTTTGCCGAATATATTGTAAAATACAGCGAACCAAAAAAGGCAAAAATAATAGGAAGAACAAAGAAAACAAAAAATCTTCTGTTCTTCTTTATAATTGCACCAATGCAAAAGGCAACGGACAATGAAACAAAAAAGAATAAAGAAAATTTTCCAAATAAAACGGGAGAAAAATGAGCAGTCAGAGCCCCGCAAATAAAAAGAAAACAGCATAAAGCAAAGGGTTTTCTCCAAAAGATTCTCATTACATCCCCCTTTTTTGAAATTTATACCAAGATTATACACATTTCGACTAAAATCGTCAATATATAAACTTAAATTCATTTAAATTTTGATACTTGACATACAGACTACTTTGTGGTACAATATACCAGAATTGTTATTTTGTTTTATATTAGTTTAATGGAGTTTAATAATATGAGAATGATCAACAATCTTAAGGGTGCAAAGTCTCCTAAGGTAATAACAGATCTTCGCCATCTTGTGAAAAGCGGTGCTGAAGCATTTGGTGATAAATCTCTTTACTTTTATATCGAGAACGGTGAAACCCTTGAATATAGCTATAATACTCTCTACAACGAGACCCTATATATTGGAACAGGACTTGCAAAAAAAGGACTCATGGGCAAGGGTGTTGCCGTTATAGGTCACACTCACCCGAGATATACAGCCACCTATATTTCAACTGTAAATGGCGGCGGTTATATCGTTCCGATAGACCCCGAACTCACCCCTCAGCAAACTGCGTTCTTTATGAATCATGCAGAGGTTGAGGCTGTTTTTTACACCCAGAAGGTTAAGGATAAAATTGAAAAGATTAAAAAAGATCTTCCGCAAGTTAAGCTGTTTGTTGCAATACAGCCGGACAAAGATTTTGCATCAGACGAAAATGACATCACAATTGAAGAACTTATAGCTATCGGAAAATCTTCACTTGACAGCGGTTATACAGACTACACCGATTATGAGATTGACCCCGAAAAAATGGCGGCTATCATTTTCACTTCCGGTTCTACGGGGACAGCTAAAGGTGTTATGCTCTCAACAGGCAATCTCACAGCAGCTATAAACGCTTCATGTCAGTCTACTCCATATGATGATAACAACACCTTCGTTTCTGTTCTGCCGCCGCATCATACCTATGAAATGACATGCGGTCACTTGGCACTTATGAACATCGGTGCTCAGGTTCTGATAAACGATTCACTGAAGCACGTTATGAAGAATTTCAAAAATTTCAAGCCCAATGCTCTTATGCTCGTTCCGCTTTTTGCTGAAACAATGCATAAAAAGATCTGGGCAGAGATCAAGAAAAAAGGCATCGAAGGTAAGCTGAAATTTGCTATTGGATTCGACAACGTTCTTCTCGGCTGCGGTATTGATATAAGAAAGAGGCTGTTCAAAGAAATTATTGATTCTTTTGGTGGAAATCTGAAGAGCATTATTTGCGGCGGAGCCCCCCTCAGCCCTCAGCTTGTTAAGGATTTTTATTCATTTGGTATCACGATTCTGGAGGGTTACGGCATAACAGAATGTGCACCGCTTGTTGCAGTCAACCGCGCAGGTAAAGTTAGGCTCAAATCTGTTGGTCAACCTGTTCAGGGCTGCACTGTTATGATAGACAAAACACCCGGCGAGGAGACGGGTGAGATACTTGTGAAGGGCGACAATGTAATGATGGGATATTATAAAAATCCCGAAGCAACGGCTGAGGTGTTTACCGAAGACGGGTGGTTCCGAACAGGCGATATCGGCTGGATGGATAAAGACGGTTATATTTATATTACCGGCAGAAAGAAAAACGTTATTATTCTCTCAAACGGCAAAAATGTCTTTCCTGAGGAGATAGAAGAATATCTTGAACCGATCGACATAATTCTTGAAGCAGTTGTTTTAGCAAGAGAAAATGCTTCCGGAGAGCCCGCCATAACAGCAATCTGCGTTCCCAACACAGCTATGCTTGAAGGAAAGAGTGATGAAGAGATCTATGATATGATAAAAGCGGAGATCTCAGAGGTAAACAAGCGACTTCCCTCATATAAGCAGATCCACCAGATAGAACTGAGAAGCGAAGAGTTTGAGCGAACCACTTCAAAAAAGATCCAGAGATTTAAAATCAAGTAAACTGTTTAAGTTTAAATAAATTATTGCCAAATGGCTATGGAGGTTTTATCATGTACGATAAGATAAAAGCAATGCTTGTAGACGAATTTGACATTAAAGAATCGGATATCAAACCCGAAAGTGACCTTTCCCAGGATCTTGGCATCAATTCTGTTGAGCTTATGGATCTTGCAATGCGCTGTGAAGAAGAATTTGATATTCAGTTCCCTGATGATGACATTCATAAGTTTGTTACAGTAAACGATATCGTTAGCTTTATTGAAAGCTGCAAATAATAAAAAAACCGGAGCATTTGCTCCGGTTTTTTTATAGAATTTCTTTTAACTTTTCAATTATTGCATCGGCATAGAGCTTGTGAGCCATTGCACCGGGGTGATTTCTTGATCCCTTCATTTCGTTGGAAGCTCTCGGTATAAAAACCGTGTGTACTCTGATATCTCCGGTCACTTTTTTGTATTTTTCAACGCCTTCAATTATTTGCGGATTGAGCCCGTCTGTTAGCATATTATAGCAAACCAATATCTCAGTATTCTTGTTTCTTTTCCTTATCCTTGAGCAAAAATCACAAACCGCTTGGGAAATCAGATGCAGATCATCCGGACGAGTCATTTTATGGGAAACACCCTCACTATCTATCCAGGGTTCACCTCCAAAAGCACTGTTGTCGTTGCCTCCAAGATTTATAATCGTAATATTAGTCTCGTCGTTTTCAACGTCAAAAATATCTTGCGAGCCGAGAGAAACAGCTTCTTCGCTTTTAAGTGGACCGCAAACATAATCATAGCATTTGGGAATTGCGTTGTTTCTATTGTTTCTCCAATCGGTGAAAATCCCCCAACCGCTCTGTGAAACAATGCTCCAATCAGCATCAAAAGCATTTGCAACAATAAGCGCATAATTGCCTCTTGAGCTGAAGACAGCAGGTATCCAATGCTTATGGCACTGTGCACCGGCAAGACCTTCACCGCTTGTAACGCTGTCTCCAAAAACTTCAACCTTATATTTTCTTTGCGGGAGCGGATAAAAAACTCCGTCGGTATGAAGAGCATCAAGTGTAACTATTGTTGAAGATGCCTGAGTTTCGCGGTATATTCGGATGTTTTTAACATCCTCTTCTCCAAAACCTTTCATTATGCATATCTTGTGGGTTCCATCCTCAAGCATAAATCTATACATATCAAAGCCGTCAATCTCAACACGGGCAAAGGAAGGACCACTGTGATGATGGCATGTATATTCAAGCCACACTTCACGTCCGCTCACGTTGAATTCAATTGCAGAGCCAGTCCAAAACAAAGGAATTCCACGGCATTTTCTCTTGCTCACTCTTCCCTGCACCCTGATCTCAGGTACATCGGTACATAAGTATCTTTTAAGTTCCATTGTTCCACTCCTTTCGAAATCATATGAATTATACACCCTGCTGTCTTAAAAGTCAATAATAATATAACTGTAATTATTAAAATATTTTCAAAAAAGCCTTGAATTATTTCTAAAACTGTGATATAATATAAAATGTTTGATTGATAAAAACAAATCAAACTATGAATTTGGATACTGGAACAGGACATGACGGGGCGCCCCGTTCGATGAAAAATTGAATAGTTCGTTTTGCTCCAAACGGAGCTTAACATATATGGAGAGATATCGAAGTGGTCATAACGGGGCTGACTCGAAATCAGTTTGCGCTCACGCGCACGAGGGTTCGAATCCCTCTCTCTCCGCCAAAAGACGATCATTTCTCAAAGTGATCGTCTTTGTTTTTAATTCAGTTCGGATTATTGACGTCAACGGACTTCAAAAGAAACGGAAGGATTATCTCGATGAAATACAGTGATAAACAAATAGGCAGAAATATTAAAGCAATAAGAAATGCAAATAAAAAAAACTATCTTGATTTTGCTGATGCAATA